>CAYXFF010000148.1:0-4356 GCA_964464185.1 uncultured Syntrophaceae bacterium
GCATGCAGACGCCGTCCCCGCGAAAGCGGGGATGAGCGTTTTTCAACAGCCTGTTGGACTTTCAAACCCAATAATGCTATCTTGCCGCATACCGAAATCAGAGGAGGGAATCATGAGATACGCTCCCGTAAAAATGCTTTTTGCGCTTCTGGCCGTCGCCTTTTTATGTTCCGGCATCGCCCATGCCGACGAGAAGGAGGTTCTCGCGAAGATCGGAAAAAAAACGATCACCAGCGCCGACCTTGAGATGCTCATCAGTTTTTATCCCGAAAGCCAGCGAACCCTGATCAGGAGCAATCCCGAAAACCGGGATGCCTTCATCAAGGATCTGGTCACCATCATGGTGGTGTCCGACGCGGCGAAGAAGAAGGGTTATGAGAAAAACAGGGCGATCAGAAAGCAGGCCCAGCTCATCAAAGATCAATTGCTCGCGAACGCTTACCTGACGAAAGAGATCATCGAAAAGGTCAAGGTCGGCGATAAGGAGGCGGAGGAATATTACGAAAAAAACAAGAAGATCTTCGAAAAACCGGAACAGGTCCGCGCCAGGCACATCCTCATTGTCGTGAAGCAGGGTACCGGCGATGACGAAAAAAAAGAGGCGAAGAAAAAGGCGGAAGAGATCCTGGACCGGGTCAGGAAGGGCGAGGATTTCGCGAAACTCGCCGGTGAATTCTCTGATGATCCGGGTTCAAAACAGAAGGGGGGGGATCTGGGATTCTTTCCGAGAAACAGCATGATCGCGGAATTCGACAAGGCGGCCTTCGCGCTGGAACCCGGCGGAGTCAGCGGTATCGTGGAGACATCCTACGGCTATCATATCATCAAAGTGGAAGAAAAGAAGAAAGCGGAGATACCGCCCTACGAAACAATCAAGGAAGAGGTCAAGGCCCTGGCGCTTCAAGCCGCAAAGCAGGAAAGGGTGAGCCGCTTCATCGATAAATGCTTTAAAGACGCGGGCGTCAAATTCTACCTGAAGCCCGCTGAAAAAAAGGAATAACGGACCAGAATAAAAAACGGGCAGGGTCCCTCCTTCTCCCCTGCCCGCAACATCCGCATCCATTACGGATGCCTTTAGCCTTTAGCCTTTCTAACCCAGATCACCCTCGTAAGGCAGGGCATACCGGAAGCTGCCGCTGGCCGCGTGAAGATGCGCGAAGCTTGCGATATTTCTTCTGGTCTTGATGAGCTGTTCCAGCCCCCTTAACGTTTCGGTTTTACCGGATCCCATAATGGAAAGCTCGGGGAACAGGCTGAGAATCTCGTAGCCGCTCATGAAGTAATAAGAATCGACATCATCGAGATCAATCTCTTTCCCGTACCAGACGCCATCCATGCCCACTTCGAATTCATCGAAGAACGTGACCAGCTTCTCGCCCCACTGATCCGGAACCTGCTCGACGGGCATTTCCGCGCTGAGCTTCATGACCTTTGCCTTTTTCGATGTTCTCTTTGCCATTTCGCCCTCCTTATCTTTTCGCCGGCCCTCAAGCCATCTTCTTTATCAAACGCACCTGTGCGCCTGTCTCTTTTTCCTGTGCTTTAACAATAATCACGTTCCGTGCCAAAACTGAAGGCTCAGGGAAAAGAGGTTAAAGATCCCGATATGATTGGAAATTGGATCTGGAACATCACGGCGGGTACGGAGGGATTTTGCTCATCAGATGCGTAACGCGCTACGCATCGGGAATGATGCTACGCATAAAAAAGGGCCTCGGGGGAAAACAAAGACGAATGGAAGGGGACGGGCATGGCCGCCGGCGAGAGGATGAAATCAGAACTTGCCGAAGAAATCCTGAAGTTCCCGGATAAAGGCCACTTTCATGTCCAGGGTGACGTCCTCCTCGAAGGAGAACTCCAACGTGAAGACCACGTTGTAATCCACGGCCGAGGTTTTGTATTCCTGGGTCGCTGTTACAACAATGTCCTTCAATTTTTTGAAAAGGTCGCTCTTCAGAAGTTCCGTTTTTCTCAGGATGAGGCTGATCGCCTCTTTCGCGTCCGCCGCATTTTCGAGGACGATTTCAATGCCATCGATCTTTTTCACCGCCTTGACGATCTTGTCTCTGTCCACCCTGATCTTCATCCCGACCTCACATCATAATTATTATGCGGCTCCAATGCGGTTATCATAATGAATGGCCGGCGTGCGGGTCAAGAGAAATATCCGGGAAAGCTCAGAATACCTTTTAGCCTTTTTATCTTTTTTTCTTTGATCGGACGGCCTTCAGGACATCTCCCAGCGTCCCCATGGACCGGGGGCCCGTACCGAGGTAGCGGCGGTAATCGTCTCCCCTGTCCGGCCTGTCATGTCTCTCCTCCTCCGCTTCGGTTCCGGCCGGAACAAGAGAAACCCGTTTTTTCCCGCTGTCCACCGCCTCAACCTTCACCTCCAGGACCTGGCCTTCCGCAACCACATCCTTTGGATGGTTGATCCGTTTCCCGCCGCCCAATTTGGATATGTGTATAAGACCGTCCACTCCCGGGCCGAGGGTGACGAAAGCGCCGAACTTTGTCAGGCGGGCGATCCTGCCGGTGTGGATGGACCCCTCCGGATACTTCTTGTTGACATCTTCCCATGGGTCGGGAAGGTTTTTCTTCAGACTCAGGGTGATGCGGTCCTTATTCAAATCCAGCTTGATAATGGTCACGTCCATTTCCTGACCGACGGAGAGCGTCTCGCGGATATCCGCCGAACGGTCCCAGCCGACTTCGGAAACATGGAGAAGCCCCTGGACGCCGCCGATATCCAAAAAGGCCCCGAAATCCAGAATCGACACGACCCTGCCCCTGACCGTCATACCCTCGCTCAGAGAGGCCTTCAGCGACTCCATCTCCTTCCGCCGCTCTTCTTCCAGGAGCGCGCGGTTGGAAAGGATGATGTTGCGGCCCTTTTCTCCGTATTCCATGATCCTGAAGGACATCGATTTACCCAGCAGGGCCTTTGTATCTTCAACCCTTGTCAGGCCCATCTGAGAAAAGGGACAGAACCCCCGCACGCTTCCCGCTATCTTTATCTCAAAACCGCCTTTGACTTCCTTCTCCACGGTGCCTTCCACCGGAATGCCGCTCCGCCAGGCGTCTTCGAGGTACGCGCGTCCGGCCTCGCCGACGCCGACACGGGTCGTAAAGAGCTTTTCGTTGTTGCGCGAGGAGAGAAAGTAGGCGCTGATGACATCGCCTTCCTTCACCGTAACGCTGCCCTCCCCGTCGAGCAATTCCCTCACGTCCAGATACCCCTCGCTCTTTCCGCCGAGATCGAGAAAAATCCATTCCGGCGTGATTTTCACGACGGCGGCTTCGACCTTCTCACCCGGTTTGAGCCAGCCCGGGTCCGGCGGGCTCTCCTGGAGCAGCTCTGCAAAACTCTTTCCTTCGATCCTGTCGACTTTTTCCTTTTCTTCTTCAGCCATGTTCTTTCATCAACCTCTTCCTTTTTATTATAGATTCTCCACTGTCATTCCGTGCTTGGCACGGAATCCATGGTTCGACAAGCTCACCATGACAACCACCTTGTCACCCTGAGCCTGTCGAAGGGCGGCGGGGATGACACAATGGGGAGCGGAGATGACATTTGGGGGGACATCAATATTTTTTCAGCTTCACGCTAATGCCTAGGTTTCTCCATCAGCATTTTAAGTTGTTCGAGCTTTTTTTCAATACCCCTGTCTTTCGTCAGATCGAACAGGATATTGTAAAAATAACAGGCCGCCGGGTAGTCTCCGTCCTCTTCGCAGTTCGACGCGAACGTCCCCGCGATATTCAGGAGATCTTTTGAAGGACCGACCTGGATCTTTCTCTCCTCCAGGATCCCCCTGAAATGTTCATGATAGTACCGCTCATCGATCTCCCGCCCCGTCAGGCGCGCGATCCGCTCAAGCTGTCCCCTGGCAATGGCGTGATCCTCATATTCCCGGCTCAGGAGATAACAGCAGGCGGCACCGTCGTAATCGCCCTGCTCCGCGAAAATATAGCCGTAGTTACGGTAGGACCTCGCGATGCCCGATGACCGGCAGGCATAGGAGAGACAAAGATCGGTGATCTTCCTGAAGACCGCCCAGTCCCGCCTGATTTTAAAGATCTCACCTTCCTCGAAGAGGAGTCCCGTGTCGATGGGATTGTGCCGGAGTCCCCTTCCCAATACCCGCAGGGCTTCATCGAATTCCCGCTTCTGAATGAGGAGGTACGCGTAAGTCAAAAAAGTGCGGCCCACGGCGGAGGAGTGCCTGTCGATCTCCCTCCCCGGTTTGAACCTGAACCGGTAATAGATCTCTTCAATGGGTTCATTGAAAGATAAATAAAGATGGGTCTCATCTTCTCCGATGGAATCTTCGTCAGGCAGGAGGGGTTTCAGAA
>CAYXFF010000149.1:0-4353 GCA_964464185.1 uncultured Syntrophaceae bacterium
AATAGCTCACAGACCTCCCGGCCACCGGCGCTTTCAAAGTACACCTTAAGCGCTCTTTGCATGATGCGTCCGCGTTCCTGCTTGGGAATCGAGCGGACCTTCTTGATCAGTTTCGAGTCCGTCAGGGTAATCCTCAGTGTGGTTTTCATATCCCGCGATCATTTCCGTGTTTCCATGTCCAATGCCTTTAGAAAACCCCTCGCGTTGGCATACTCGGGGCGCTCGGGTATATGAATGAGGGGACGGTATTCCGCCGGGACATGTTCTTCCAGATAGTAGGCACCCCCGCCAGCGATGATAACCCTCTCTGCCCTTTGAATCCTTGCCGTCCATTTCGACCGCACTTCCTGGATCAGCCAGTCCATGTACTTTTCCGCAGACTCCCTGATCAGTTCGGAGAGATCCCGTTCCGCTCCGTATACCCTGATCCTGCCGCAGCGAAGAACGTCCTTCGATTCCTGTTCGGAAAGGTCGAGCTGCATCCGGGATTTGATTTCCCTTGCGAGGGTCAGGGAGATCTTCGATACGCCGTGCCTCTCCAGGGTGTCGGATTCACCCTTGACGATCCTCCCCCGTTCCACCGCGATAACGTCCACGGTGTTGAACCCGATATCGATGATAAGCATATTCCGGTCCGTCTGCCGGTTCACATCGCCGGCCTGGGTCAGCCGGTAGTCCGCGAGGACGCCCAGACCCTGGGGATAGAACCTCACGTTCAATTCCAAGACCGTGCGGCCCACCTCGATCCTCTCCAGAAGCGGGACCAGTTCCTTCAGGTTCGCATCCGTGTAATAGGAAAGGGGCAATCCCATGGCAATGTCCGTAACAACCTCGCCGGTCTTTCCTTGGATTTTTTTGACTGCCTTGAATACGAAGAGAGGCAAGTACCTTTTCATGAACTCGAAGCTCCGCGTCGAGAAAGCGCCGAACAGGGCCTCCTTGCCGATGAGGTATTTTTTCCCCCGATATTCGTATTCCTCGTCCTCGGCAAAGGCCGAAAGTTCGCCCACGCCTCGCTCCGCGTATGAGATCGCCGTGGGAAATCTCAGCATCTCCAATACACCATCGCGCTGGTAGACAGCCTTCACGTCCCCGTATCCGACATCCAATCCCAGATTCATTTTTGCACCTCCTTGGTGTCCTGTTCATTGTCTTGAAGTAAGTTTCCCCGATCACTACCGATCATTTGCGTTACCTGTCCGAAAATGCATTCATCCAAAGGGTATCCCCGCCTGGCCATGGCTTTTTGAAGCTTGACGAAGTTCACCCGATATTGGCGGGTGTGCTCCCATAGAGACACGGGATCTTCCCGCTCGAAGAGAAATCCCTTCCGGACGAGTGACTTGAGATGTTTCCTGATTGCGTGTTCGCTCGCTGCAGGCACCAGTTCCTTGTGAAGATCATCCGCCGTCTTTTCCATCCAGCCGCTTTCGGGCGGTTCATCTTGTATCTCCCGCTTCCGACGCGCGCGCTCCTCGTACATGTACTGGTCGAAATCCCAGAGGCGCCCGGTCCAGTACAGAAACCTTTGCAGGATCATGGCTTCTGCACGGTGGCCGGTGGCCGACACCAGACCCTCGCCGAGGATTTGATTCACCCGCCGTCTTCCCGGGGATGGCGCTGACGTGATTCCCCGTCCACCTTTGCCGCGGGACACGAGAGAAAAAAGGTATCGAGATATTCTGGCTATTTGATTCATGAAAGGACCTCCTTCTACAAACGACAGGCTGAAATCGTGTGGTCGATTAATCGACCGTTACTCCCCTCTGAAGCGGTTTTCCGGTCGATCTAAAACCAGGCTGATAGACGGTAAAAATGAACCGGGGAGGATCTTCACTTGAGTCAGCATAATAATGTTTATTATGTATGTGCGATTGAGACACTCATCAGCAAATTTTGACCCCTTTCAGACCTGTTCGATAATCGACCGGTGACATCCGGATCTCTCCGGCATAGGCCGGCGCCACTGACCCAGAAAAGCCGATAAGGAACAGGAGGAATCCCGCGGCGGCAAAAAGCATCGCCGCCCGTAGGCCTGCTTTTTCAAAGCGGATTGTGAAGAGAATGATGACGACCAGGGCGAAGGTCAGGCAAAAGGGGCAGTAAACCCCATTCAGAGCCTGGTATCCCATGAGAAAGGCTTCTCCTCCCATTCCAACGGAAAGTAGAAACATGCAGGCGGCATCCTCCCCAAGGGCGCCTAAAACCAGGACCAATCCCATGTAAAGCATGCCCAGGTACTTGAGATCCACTCCGAACATGGATCCCCGGAGATAGGTGCAGGATTCCGAGCAAAGACTGTAAGCCGCCATGACGGCGATCCCGACAAGCGCGAGAAGGATGGTCACGTTTCGCTTGTTTCGCTTTAATTTTTCGATCATCTGGTCCTCCTTTGCAGTTCGTTGTATGCCTTTTTCCTCAACCGGTAGATCCTTTTGATCACATCGAAGGTCTTCTCTGTCCCGTAGTAACGCCTGATCTCATCGGCGACCTGCTTCACGTAGAGCCTTCCCCGGGATTTTTTCATGATATGGTTTCTGTATCGGTTGAAGACGTAACTCTCCCACTTGGCCAGTTCCGCCGTACGGACCAGGTCTTCCCGCCTCACCCTGCTGAATCTAGCAAGTTGGATCTTCAGCAGAACGGTATCCGCGTAAATCCTCGACATGAATTCGACGTTTTTGACATCGTCATCCGTCAGGGTCGTCCCGGTAATGAGGCCCAGTTCGCGAAGGCGATGGAACACCTTGAGAGGGAGTTTGTATTTTCTGGAAGCTTCCTCGAAGGTCATATGCCTGCCTCGAAATATCTTCTGACCCGTCTTAAGCCAGAATCCCGGAGCTCCTCGACAACCTGTCGCTTCACCCCCAGGATCTCGGCGATTTCCGCGGTGGCATAATGCGTGTCGCTCAGTAGATAGCGCCAGACCTCTCTCTGTCTTGGAGCCATGACCGAAAGGGCCATATCGATGAGTACTTCGATCAACTCCAGGTCTTCCTTCCCGATACCGGTATCATCCATCGCGGGCTGATGGAGTTCCTGAACGAAGGTTGGCGCGTACCCTTTCTCCGTATAGTCTTCCGTGAATTCCTCGTAACAGTTCCGGGTGACCGGATTGGAGGCCATCATCCGGCTTTCGGCGGTAAAGAGGATCCAGAAACAGGCCTCGAAGGGTATGTCCTGGATCATTGAAACCTCCACCGCCGTGAGCGCCGTTGCATAGGCCTGTTGAATGAAATCCTCCATATCGTAGGGCGAGTAACGCAGAAATTTGGCTGCTCTCCCTTTGACTTTTCTTATATTTCCGTCAACCCACTGGACGGCAAGGCGTCTTCGTGCTTCATGATCTCCGTCCCTGGGTACAGCCATGGCAGGCATTGTCATCAGCCTCCTCCATTTCCGTTTCGATTTTTTCCTGGACTCCAAACTGGCTCGCCAGTTTTCGGTCAAGGCGGTCTCACCATCCGGCTCAAGACAGCACCGATGGAGACGAGATCCCCTCTGGAAAATTCCTCCTTGTGTTTCCGACTTCTCTCCATGTGGTCGCGCTCGTTGAAGTTGCCGTATTCCACTTCGTAAATCTTGTTCGCGTAGGGCCAGAGGTTTTCTTTGACGTTCTGCTCGCGGGCAATCCTCTTCAGGGTGTGGAGAATGGCTCCTGGATTGAATTCCCCCTCGCTGAACTTGGCCTGGCACCACCGGTAGGAATTGAACCTGGCGGCGTCTATGTTGCCGGCGACCTCCCTGATCTCGTCCCGGAGCTTTTCGTCATCGATATGGGCAAGGAAATGATTTCCCTTCAGGGGGGATTCCTTTTCGGGCGGGTCTGTCTCTGGGGGATACGCTTTAAGAGGGGCCGAAGGCTGCTTATCGTAAGATAAGCTATTAAGGGAATCCGGAATCAGAGAATCAGGAATCAGAGAATCAGCCGGGCTAGCACTGGGCCGATCCGGTGCTGGCACTGTGCTTGTCTGGTGCTTGTCTGGTGCCAGCCTGGTGCTAGCACTGGGCTTGTCCGGTGCTGGTATGGTGCTTTCGTTTTCCCTCAAATGAGGGTTCTGATGTTTCATGAAATGAATAACCTGGATGTAGCGCCGGTCCTCCGATTCGTACCGGAGGATGAATGGGTCATCTCCCTCCGCCAGGGAGGATAGAAGGGATTCTATGTCGCAGGTGTCGTAAGGAAGGATCTCTGCTTTGATCCTCGCGGGCCTGTCTTCAAGGCGACCCTCCCGGTCCGCCATGCACCAGAGTCCCTGGAATAGGATCCTGGCAAGCGGATCTTTTTCCCCGAGCTCCTCGTTCTTGAAAAAGCCGGGTTTGATATTCCGTGCCCTCATATCGACTCCTTTC
>CAYXFF010000150.1:0-1118 GCA_964464185.1 uncultured Syntrophaceae bacterium
GGCGGGAGTCGAACCCGCACAGCCGCGAGGACCGAGGGATTTTAAGTCCCTTGCGTCTACCAGTTCCGCCACCCAGGCAAGCCGTGCTTGAGATTCTAGTGACTATATTTTTTTTGAAAAAAGGTGTCAAGGTTTTAGTTGAAGAGGATAACAACCATGAAGCACGCGGACCTGATCATATCG
Organism: uncultured Syntrophaceae bacterium; assembly: GCA_964464185.1. Classification (GTDB taxonomy): domain Bacteria; phylum Desulfobacterota; class Syntrophia; order Syntrophales; family UBA4778; genus UBA4054. The sequence goes on from CAYXFF010000150.1 coordinate 184, forward strand.
GGAGGAAGGGTTCTGACGCTGGATGAAAAGGGCGTGCGATTCGAGGACGGCGCCGTTGCCATCTCGGGCGACAGCATCTCCGCCGTGGGTACCAGAGCCGACATCGAATCCCTCTACCGGGCCTCCGAGACGATCGACGGACGCGACTGCATCGTCATGCCCGGCCTCGTGAACTGCCATAATCACGCGGCGATGACCTGTTTCCGGGGTATTGCCGACGACCTGAAGCTGGAAGACTGGCTCAACCAGTACATTTTCCCCGCCGAAGCAAAAAACGTGGACAGGGAACTGACCTACTGGGGAAGCCTGCTTGCCTGCGCGGAGATGATCCGATCGGGCACAACCACGTTCTGCGACATGTATATTTTCGAAGATGAAACGGCACGAGCCGCAAAGCAGGCAGGAATGCGCTGTCTCGTGGGCGAGGTTCTGTTCGATTTCCCTTCACCCAATTGCAAAACACCGGAGGAAGGGCTGAACTATACGAGGATGCTCATCGAAAAGTGGGATCGGGACCCGCTTGTCCATATCGCGGTGGAACCCCATGCTCTTTACACCTGCTCAACGGAACTCCTCAAAGAAGCCAAGACCCTCGCCGATCGTTACAATCTTCCGATAGCCGTTCACTTCCTCGAGGCGAAATTTGAGTGCGACCTTTCGCATTCGGAGGCCGCTTTTCTGAAAGAGATCGGCTTTCTCAATGAGAGGCTGATCGCATTCCACTGCGTCCATATGACGGATGAGGACATTCGAATGTTTGCCGAGACCGGTGCAAAGGTCGTCCACAACCCTGAAAGCAACATGAAGCTTGCGTCGGGTATCGCCCCGGTCCCTGATATGCTCAGGGCCGGCGTCACGGTCGGTCTCGGAACAGACGGCTGCGCGAGCAACAACAACCTCGATCTCTTTCAGGAGATGGATACGGCTGCCAAGAT
>CAYXFF010000150.1:1218-2575 GCA_964464185.1 uncultured Syntrophaceae bacterium
ATTCTCATCCGGGGCGGAACGGTTCTCACCATGTCCGGTGACGGAGAGATCGTTCATGACGCCGTCGTCGGAATCAAAGGAGAAAAGATTGCCTTTGTGGAAAAGAACGAAGAATCGTTGTCCCGCCTTTACCTTGCCGGTGAAACAATTGACGCCTCCGGGTCTCTGATCCTTCCAGGTCTCGTGAACACTCACACCCATCTGCCCATGGTCGCCTTCAGGGGCATGGCCGACGATTTGCCCCTCATGGAGTGGCTGAGCCAGCACATCTTCCCGGCGGAGGCAAAATACGTCAACAGACAGATGGTCTATGACACCGCGCGTCTGGCCATCGCCGAGATGATCCTCTCCGGAACGACGACCTTCTGCGACGGTTATTTTTATGAATCGGGTATCGCCCGGGCGGCCATGGAGTGCGGGATGCGGGCCGTACCGAGCGCTGGCTTTATCGATCTTCCCTTCCCTGATTCCCCCGATCCGGCAAACCACACCGGTATCGCCTGGAAGTACCTTGCAAGATGGAAGGACCGCTCCAACCTGATCACGCCCGCGCTTTTCTGCCACTCGCCCTATACCTGCAAGCCGGAGACCATCCGGGTTGTCAAAGAGGCCGCCCGAAAGGCCGGGGTGCCTTTTCTGATTCACCTCGCGGAAACTCAGGAGGAGGTGAGGATCACGAGGGAACTCTACGGCCTGACGCCGGTGAGGCACCTTCACCGCCTCGGCGTTCTTGACGAGAAGACCATCGCCATTCATGCCATCTGGGTCGACGATGAGGAAATCGATATTCTGGGTGACTGCGGCGTCAAAGTCTCCCACTGTCCCGAGAGCAACATGAAACTCGCCTCGGGAATCTGCCCCCTGACAAAACTCATTGACAGGGGAATCGCCGTCGGGCTCGGCACGGACGGTGCCGCCAGCAACAACGACCTGGACATGTTCGGCGAGATGGATAAGGCGGCCAAGGTCGACAAGGTGATGAGGATGGACCCGACCATCATGGGAGCTGAAACGGTCTTGAGAATGGCAACCATTGACGGAGCGGTGGTCCTTGGACTTGAAAAGGAGATCGGCTCGCTGGAACCCGGCAAGAAGGCGGACCTCATCATCCTTGACACAAAGAAACCCCACCTCACGCCCCTTTACAATCCCTATTCGCACATTGTTTATTCCGCTTCCGGAGCGGATGTGAAAACGGCAATCATCAACGGAAGGGTCGTCATGAAAGACAGGCGCCTCACCACCCTGGACGTTGACGAAGCCATGGCAAAAGTCACGAAAATCGCTGATGCCATTAAGAAAGATCGTACGGCCTTCTGATTTTGGGCTTGACACTCAGCCTGCACTTCCATAGACT
>CAYXFF010000150.1:2675-4328 GCA_964464185.1 uncultured Syntrophaceae bacterium
ATGAATTATTTCAAGGAAGCAGCCGAACAGATTTATAAGAAGGCCGAGGAGGAAAAACGCCTCATCAAGGGACGATCCACGGAGGAGATCAAGCAAATAGCCCTCCGGCAGGAAGGGGTTATTCAGACTCAGTTCGGATCGGTGGCGGCTGACTCCGAGCCCATGTCGAGATCCGCCCCCCACACAAGGAACAGCGTCGATCATCCCTTCGGTGAACCGGAGGAGCTTCTTGCCAGACAAGCGATGGATGTTCTTTCAAAAGAAAAAATCATCGCCCTCGATACCATTATCGGCGACGGCCAAAACAGCGTGACGGCCCGCTTCATCATTCCGGAACAGTATGCCCAGATCGCATACGGCCTCAAGCTTCTCTTTGACAGGCCGGAACCCAGGATCGTGGAGAACCCCACCTATACGATCATCTATTTCACTGACGACGCTTTCGAACTCAATAAGCCAAAGAAGCTTGTCGAAAAAGACATTACCGTCCGCCTCATGATGGGGGACAAGCGAGGCGACCAGGTCAAGATCTGCCGCAACACCCTTTATCTTGGTGAAGGGAAGAAAGGCATCTTTCAGTTCGAGGACTGGCGCGTGAAGTCCATCGACAAGAACGGCATCTTTCTCCATGCAGGCGCGAGACGCGACTTTCTCTGGATATTCGATCAGGATACCGAGCGGCCTGAATTGAAGGAAATCGTCACCGCCGTCTCCGGACTCACGGCCACGGGAAAAACAACCACGCTGTGCCGGACCTTCGCGAGGATGCCGAATGAGCGTTCCGAGATGATCGGCGACGACGGAGGCACGGTGGGTTTCGACGGAAGCTACTCGGCCTTCGAGATCGGCGGACTCTACGTGAAGACAGAAGGCCTCGACGAGACCCAGCCTGAGATTCTCCGGGCTGCTGAATCGAAGGACGCCTTTCTGGAAAATGTGGCTGTTACCAGATATCCCTACATGCCTGACTTCAAGGACATTTCAAAAACCGGGAACGGCCGCGCCGTCGTCACGAGAGACAATCTTGAGATAGCATCCAAAGGACTCCGGGCCGACAGGATCCAGTACATTGTCATCCTCACTCGCAACCCCCTGGTCAACGTCATCAGCCGCCTCACTCCTGAGCAGGCCACCATGCAGTTCATTTACGGGGAATCCATCGAGAGCACGGGCGGCAATCCCGAGGAAGCGGGAATCTTCAAGCGCGTTGTCTTTCTCGATCCCTTTATCGCCGGGGACCGCCTGGAGCACGCCATGATCTTTTACGATATCGTCCGGCGCAACAAGATCCAGTGCTATCTCTCCAATACGGGAACCATCGGGCCGAATGAAGAGAAGGTGACTTTGAGGCAATCCCTCGCCTCTTACAACGACCTGGTGCGGATGCAGCTCCGCTTCAGCCGCGAGCCGGACTGCCTGGGCCACTTCTACCCGATCAAATGCGATCGCGCCAATCTCGATCTCATGAACGCCTATCACCTGTTCAATGACAGGGCGAAAGTCAGGAGCAAAGTCACCGACTTCTTCCGAGGCCGCCAGCAGTTCCTGGAAGAATTTGAGGGCAGATACGGCAAGATACCAAAGAATATCAGGGAATCTCTGCCTTATCGATACAAGGAATATGAACCCAGAGAAAAACCAATTGAGTAAGGA
>CAYXFF010000151.1:0-4321 GCA_964464185.1 uncultured Syntrophaceae bacterium
AGGAGAACATCCTCACCTCCCTCGAGATGAGGATGAAGTGCGGCATTGGAAAATGTGGCCGCTGCAACGTGGGACACAAGTATGTCTGCAAGGACGGCCCCGTCTTTTCCTTTGCGGAGTTGGATAGACTGCCAAGAGATTTTTAGCAGGCTGTTGAAAAACGCCCATCCCCGCTTTCGCGAGGACGGTGTCTGCATGCTGCGCTGCGCCCCTTCCTTCGACAGGCTCAGGACAGGCTTCTTGGTTGTCATGGTGAGCTTGTCGAACCATGCACGTTTTTGAACAGCCTGATGAAAAGCGTGTTTTTCAACAACCTTTAAGGATAGGAGAGAGGACATTGTACAAAATAATTGAAAAAACCTATTTGCAGGACATTGTGGTCCGAATGGTCTTTGAGGCGCCGGAGATTGCCCGCAAGCGCAAAGCCGGCCAGTTCGTTGTCCTGATGATCGACGACAAGGGCGAGAGGATTCCCCTGACCATCGTGGATTCCGACAGCGAGAAGGGAACGCTCACGATTATCTTTCAGATCGTGGGAAAAACGACAGCCTGCCTCGCCCAGTTGAACGCCGGGGACACCATCAAACACGTGCTGGGACCTCTCGGCCATCCCACGGAGATTGAGAACTTCGGGACATCGGTCTGCGTCGGCGGCGGCGTCGGTGTCGGCGTTGTCTATCCCATTGCCGCGGCCCTCAAGAAAAAGGGAAACAAGGTTATCTCCATCATCGGCGCCCGCACAAAGGATATTCTGATCCTGGAGGAGGAGATGGGGAAGGTGAGCGACAAGCTCCTTGTGGCCACCGATGACGGGAGCTACGGTTTCCATGGCTTCGTGAGCGCCGTGCTTCAGAACCTCATCGATTCGGGCGAGAAGATCGACCGGGTCTTCGCCATTGGTCCCGTCCCGATGATGCGCGTGATCTGCAACGTGACGAAACCATACAGTATCAAAACCATTGTCAGCCTCAACCCCATCATGGTGGATGCCACGGGGATGTGCGGCGCATGCCGCGTCTCGGTGGGCGGCGTGACGAAATTCGGCTGTGTGGACGGCCCCGAATTTGACGGCCACGAAGTGGACTTCGGGCTCCTGATGACCCGTCTCAGGATGTACTGTGATCAGGAAAAACAATCCATGGATATGTGCAGGTGTGGTGAAAATGGAAAATAAAGAAGAAAAAGTGGAAAAGAAAGAGAAGAAGGAGAAGATTCCCAGGCAACCGATGCCGGAGCAGGACCCGAAGGCACGCATTGGAAACTTTGAGGAAGTCCCCGTCGGTTACTCAGCGGAGACGGCCATGCTGGAGGCGAAGCGCTGCATCCAGTGCAAGAAGCCGAGCTGTATCCCGGGTTGTCCCGTGGACGTGGATATCCCGGGCTTCATCAAGCTGATCGCCGAAGGGAAATTCATCGAAGCCGCCTGGAAGCTCAAGGAAACGAATGCCCTCCCGGCGGTTTGCGGCAGGGTCTGCCCCCAGGAAGACCAGTGCGAGAAGGTCTGCATTCTAGGCAAGAAAGGTGACCCCGTCGCCGTCGGGCGGCTTGAGCGTTTTGCGGCGGATTATGAACGGGCCGCCGGAAAGATCGAGATCCCGAAAGTGGCGGCGCCCACAGGCAAGAAGATCGCCATTGTCGGAGCCGGGCCCGCGGGGCTGACCATCGCCGGAGACCTCGTGAAGGTCGGCCACGATGTGACGGTCTTCGAGGCGCTTCACAAGGCAGGGGGCGTGCTCATTTACGGCATCCCGGAATTCCGTCTTCCCAAGGCGATCGTGGATGCGGAAGTGGATTACCTGGAGAAGCTGGGCGTGAAGATTGTTTTCAATGCCGCCATCGGCCGCCTCAAGACGGTGGACGATCTCTTCGCGGAGGGGTTCAACGCCGTGTTTCTGGGTGTGGGCGCCGGCGCGCCGGTCTTCATGAACATCCCCGGCGAGAATCTTTCGGGCATTTATTCTGCCAACGAATACCTCACGCGATCGAACCTCATGAAGGCCTATCTTTTCCCCAGCTACGATACGCCGATTGTCAAGGGTAGGAATGTGGCCGTTATCGGCGGCGGAAACGTGGCCATGGACTCCGTGAGGACAGCGCTCCGGCTGGGTGCGGACAACGCCTACATCATTTATCGCCGTTCCAAGAAGGAAATGCCGGCCAGAATCGAAGAGGTCCATCACGCCGAAGAGGAAGGCGTACAGTTCAATTTTCTCACGAATCCCATTGAGTACATCGGAGACGAAAACGGCTGGGTGAAGCAGATGATTTGCAACCGGATGGAACTGGGCGAGCCCGATGACTCGGGCAGGCGCCGTCCCATTGTCATTAAGGGCTCAGAGTTTACCATTGATGTGGACACCGTTGTTGTGGCCATCGGCACCACGGCGAACCCCGTGATTCCAAGGACGACCCCGGGCCTCGATGTCAACAAGTGGGGGTATATCGTGACGAAAGACGGTACCGGCGAGACGACGCGCAAGGGCGTTTACGCCGGAGGCGACATCGTCACCGGTTCGGCCACCGTCATCCTCGCCATGGGCGCGGGACGCCAGGCGGCCAAGGCGATCGATGAGTACGTGAGATCGATATAATTCTGAAAGTCGAAAAGGGTCAAGAATCACCGGGTAGTGAAGGACGAGCGGGAAATGAAATCGTTTCTAAACAATTTTGCGGGCGGATTTTTCGGCTTTTTTAGCCGGGTCTGCCTGCGATGCTTCATAGACTGAAACAGGAATTGAAGCCGCGGGCAGGCCGCATGAGCCGCCCGCGGCTTTTTTGTATCTAAAGGCCGTGGAGATTCCGCGGCCTTTTTTTATCCGAAGGCGATGCTGCAGGGGAATCAACGTTGCGCAAAACATAAAAAGGAGGAGACGATCATGAAGGGAGTCAATTTGGCGAGCTGTCTGGAGAATTCCGTACATGCCCACCCTGGGAGGGTGGCCCTGATTTTCGAAGACGAACGCTGGACGTTCAGGGAACTCGACGTCGAGGCCAACCGGATCGCCAACGGCCTCGTGGACTTGGGCGTGCAAAAAGGGGACCGGGTGTCGCTTTTTCTTCCGAACTGCCCGGAATTCCTTTTCTGGTATTTCGGCGCGCTGAAGATGGGGGCCGTCGTCAATCCGATCAATACGATGCTCAAGGAGCGGGAACTGGAATACGTGATCCGGGACTGTGCCCCCAAGGTTCTCGTCACCGCGGAGGAACTGGCGGCGGTGCCTTGCATCGTTTACGGGCTCCCGGAGATCGGGGTTGAGAAAATGATCGTGGTTCATGGAAAGGACGGTGACGGGATTCTCTCCAACGAGGCATGGGTGAAGCGGTATCCCGGAGACTTCGATGCGATCCCCGTCGATCGGGATGATCTCGCCGCCATACTGTACACCTCCGGAACGACGGGGCAGCCGAAGGGCGTCATGCTGACCCATTTGAACCTCTGGACCAACGCCCGTCATTGCGCCGACTGGGCGGAGACGACGTACAACGATCTGTCTGTTTGTGCCCTCCCTCTTTTCCATTCCTATGCCCTCTCCCACGTGGTGGGCGAACTCTTTATCGAGGGCGGGGCGGTGGCCTGGCTGAAGCGCTTCGATCCGACGGCGTTCCTGGATGCCATGGCCCGCCATCGGGCGACGGCCTGCCATTGTGTCGCCACCATGTACTATGCCCTGGTGAACCATCCAGCCGTCGATGACTATGCCCGTAAAATCCGCCTGCGGTATTGCGTGACCGGAGCGGCAGTGACCCCTGAGCCGATCCTCAAGGCCTGGAACGCGAAGTTCACACCCATGAGCGAAGGATACGGTCTTACGGAGGCGGCTCCCGTGGTGTTCATGAACCCGCTTCCGGGAAAGGGCGTGCAGAAGATCATGTCTTGCGGCGTTCCCATCGTTCCGGAAATCGAGGTAGGAGCCGTGAACGACGATGGTAAGCCCGTGGCCGTTGGGGAGGTGGGAGAGCTGATTATCCGGGGGCCGAACGTGATGAAGGGCTACTGGAACAAACCGGAGGCGACGGCCAAAAGCCTCAAGAACGGATGGCTCCATACGGGGGACCTGGTCAGCTTTGATGAGGACGGCTATTATTATATCCGGGACCGCAAGAATGACATGATCTGCCGCTCGGCCTTCAATATCTATCCGAAGGAACTCGAGGACGTCCTGTATACTCACCAGGCCGTTGCCGAGGTTCAGGTGGTAGGCATTCCCGATCTGGTCAAGGGGGAGGAGGTTGTGGCGTGCCTGGCCCTGAAGCCGGGATATAAAACCACAGAGGAGGAGTTCATCCAGTTCTGCCGGAAGAACCTGGCCGCTTACAAGGT
>CAYXFF010000152.1:0-4272 GCA_964464185.1 uncultured Syntrophaceae bacterium
CTGATTTTTAAACCACTATGGGCGTCTTGTCGCGTCTATTCTGTCTGTGGAGTCTATTGCGTTAAAAAATGCGGGAAAGGCGAGACGGGGGATTCACGCACTAAAACAAGTAAATCTTGAAATCGAAGTCAAAAAGAGGCATTTTATCTGATATTCCAAAGTCAAAAGACAGTCTTATGAACCACGGGGGGCTCAAAGATGCACACGATACTCTTTGTCGCGGTGATTATCGTTTCCATTCTGGTCGTGATGATAGGGGCCATTGCCTTTGAATTGACCGGGCTTGAAAGATCATCCGCCCAGTTCCAGGCATTGTCATGTTTTACCGGCACCGGCTTTACCACGAAGGAGTCCGAACAGATCACGCTCTATCCCTTGAGACGAAGGATCGCCATGTTTCTCATGATCATCGGCAATGCAGGCTTTGTGACCATGATAGCGGCCTTCGCCAATTCGCTGAATCCCCAGTCTTTTCTTTTTAATTTTGCGCCGTCGTATCTGCCGTCTTTTCTTCCGCCCGTGCTGATCATCCTCCTCAATCTTGCCATACTCGGCGTAGCCGGGTATTTTATCTACAAGACAGCAACGAATGCCGCCCTTGTAAAGGGCCTCGGGGACAGGATCAGAAAATATCTTCTGAAAAAGAAATATATGAAATCGGTCCCGTTCGAGGAATTATTCATCACATCAACCGGTTATGGCGTGGTCAGAATCGATATTACGCCTGCAAGCCCCCTTCTGAACAAAGTCATATCGCAATCCCTTTTAACCGAACACAGAGTAAATGTGCTTGCCCTCGAACGAAATTATGAGGTCATCCATAATCCGCCCGCCGACACAACAATTGATCTCAACGACAGGATCTTCTGCTTCGGCAGGATGGAGGATATGCAAAGCTTTGCTTGAAATTGAAGTCAAAAACGGGCATTCTATGTGGCATTCCACAGTCAAAAGACAGTCTTATGAGCCAAAGGGAGAAGGGACGATGAAGATCGTGGGCATCAACGCCAGTCCCCGCGGTTCCAGGAGTCAGACCCTGAGATTGGTCAGGGCTGTCCTCAAGGGGGCGAAATCGAGGGGCGCTGAAGCGGAACTGGTGGACCTCTGCAGATTGAACATCAAGTACTGCAGCAACTGCGGGGTATGCCACCGGAAAGGGAAATGCGTGAAGCGGGACGACTTTCAGCCCCTTTACGAAAAGCTGCTCGCCGCGGACGGCCTGGTCATGGGCTCCCCCAATTACTTCATGTCGGTGACCGCCCAGATGAAGACCCTGATAGACCGCATGGCCGACGCCATCCATTGCCAGCTCTTCACCGGCAAATATGCCGTGAACGTCGCGACCTCCGGGGGCCTCGGTCAGGACCGGCAGGTCACAGAATACCTGAACAGAATCATGCTCAACTATGGCTGCTTCGTGACGGGGAGCGCAGGGACATCCGTCCGCCTCGGCCCGAAAGCCCTTGCGGAAGCCGAAAGAAAGGCCTTTCAGCTCGGGGAGAAGCTGGTCCGGGATATCAGGACAGGAAAAATCTATAAAAGGCAGGAGAAAATTCACGCGGCAAACAGAAAGTATTTTCGCGATCTGGTGAAAATGCGCAAGGACGAGTGGACCTACGAATACGAATTCTGGAAGAAGGCCAAAGGAAAACGTCAAAGGTTGAAATAAACGGAGGTGCCATATGAAAAAAGCGACGAAGGCCGCCTTGCTGTCCGGACTTGTATTTCCGGGCGCTGGTCAGATGTACCTCAAACGATTCGGCCGGGGGCTGCTCTTCATGGTTCCTGTATTGTTCGGCGTTGCCCTCATTGTGGTCATGGCCGCTGCGGGTGCGATGGAAAGCTTGAGGGCGATTCAGGCGCAAGGGGGGGCGGTCGATACGAATACCCTTACGGCTCTTGCACAAAGTCATACGAAAGATACGACCGGCTCCTTCCAGGCCATTCTTTGGTTCATCATATTCTGCTGGCTCTTTGCCATCATAGACGCCTACAGACTCGGATCGAAGCAAACGCTTGAAGGGAAATAAAGAAGCACGGAAAGAGGTCATCCGCATGATGTCATCAAAGCGATTATTCCTTTTTACAGGTGTTCTGGTTTTGATCCTTATGGCCGTGCCACTGATGGAGCCGCAGGCCGCGAAGAAAGGAGGAAGGAAGATGATCATCACGAGCCCCGCCTTCAAGGAAGGCAGCATGATCCCGGCGAAATACACCTGTGACGCCCAGGATATCTCGCCGCCCCTGGAATGGAACAAGGTTCCCGCCGGCACGAAAAGCCTGGCGCTCATCTGCGATGATCCCGATGCCGTGGTCGGGACGTGGGTGCACTGGGTCGTTTACAATATCCCGCCTGACGCGTCAAAACTCGATGAGAACATAAAAGGCGAGAAGGAATTCAGCAACGGCATGATCCAGGGCAGCAACGACTGGCCCAGGATCGGCTACGGCGGTCCCTGTCCTCCCAGCGGGACGCACCGGTATTTCTTCAAGCTCTATGCCCTGGACACTCTGCTGGATCTGAAGCCCGGAGCGACAAAAGCGCAGGTCCTGAAGGCGATGAACGGTCATGTCCTCGCCGAAGCGCAGCTGATGGGCAGATACAAACGCCAGGGAAGATGAGATCGTCTACCCTGAGCATGAAAATTTCGATCATCCTCGCCCATCCCGATCCGGGGAGTCTCAATCACGCGATCGCGGCGGCGGCCGTCGACGAACTCCGGCGGCATGGGCACGACATTGCTTTTCATGATCTCTACGCCGAAAAATTCGATCCCCTGCTGCCGGCGGCGGAAATCTCCAAAGAAGCGCCCTTGCCCCCGGAAATAGAAAAGCATTGCCGGGAGATTTCCGAGGCCGAAGGGATTGTGATCGTTCACCCGAACTGGTGGGGACAGCCGCCCGCCGTCTTGAAAGGCTGGGTCGACCGGATCATCCGTCCGGGCGTCGCCTATGAATTCCTGGACGGTGACCAGGGGGAAGGCATCCCCCGGGGGCTGCTGAAAGCGAAGACGGCCATCGTGTTCAACACGGCGAACACGGAAACGGAAAGAGAAAAAATGGTTTTCGGAGATCCTCTCGAGACACTCTGGAAGAACTGTGTCTTCGATCTGTGCGGCGTGAAAAACGTCCATCGGCGAACCTTCACCATTGTCGTGACCAGCACGGAAGACCAGCGAAAGGAATGGCTGCGGGATGTCCGGCAGACGGTCGGCAGGCTGTTCCCCTGAGGTGAAATCCCTATGAATACCATCCATACCGGAGGCATTGAATAATGGGGTGCGTGAGCATTACCAGAACAAAGGGAAACATCAAAAGGGCGTTGTCAGACGCTCTTTCGCTGATCGGAGGGCTGGAGACCTATATCCGCAAGAGCGATAAGGTCATGCTCAAACCCAATTTGAACGGAACGGAGGGCGTCACCAATATTGAACTGGTGGAAGCGCTCATTCAAATGCTGCTCGATTCGAACATCCGGGATATCCTGATCGCGGAATCCGCTTTCGGCCCGGCCCAGTTCACCGATATGTTCTTCAAAAAAAACGGGTATACCGACCTGGCGGATAAATACCATATCCCGCTCATCAACCTGAACCACTCTGAAATCGTGGAAGCGGCGGTGCCCGAACCGCTCATCATCGACAAGATCAAGATCGCCCGCGAAGCCTTCGAAGCCGATCGCATTATCAACCTCCCGGTCATGAAGGTTCATTACGCGACCGCCGTGACGCTTGCATTGAAGAATCTGAAAGGACTGCTGGTGGGCGATGAGAAGAGGCGTTTTCACGAGACCGGCCTGGACAGGGCCATTGTCGATCTGAACAGCGTCATCCGTCCGGCCCTGCATATTGTCGACTGCATCACCTGCATGGAAGGCATGGGACCGCGGGGGGGCGATCTGTTCAATCTCAATCTGATCATCGCCGGAGCCGATCCGGGGGAGGTGGATTATACCGGCATCGGGATCATGGACTTCACGCTCGATGAAGTGAAACATCTGAAATACTATGTGGAATCCAACAAAATCGATCTCAACGGGGTTGAAGTGCTTGGGGAAAAAATATCCGGCGTCAAACGCCCCTTCAGGAGGGCGGCTCTGAGCACTATTGTTCCGGAAGATTGCCGGATTCATGACAGAGACGCCTGCAGTTCCTGCATGAACGCGCTGCTGCTTTCCCTGCAGATCATGGAAAAGGATGTGCCGAAGAATGTGGATATCTATTTGGGGACGAAAGTTCCTTTCGAAGAGGACGTGAAGGGATTGAAAATAGG
>CAYXFF010000153.1:0-4241 GCA_964464185.1 uncultured Syntrophaceae bacterium
AAAATGATGAAAACAATGAAGGCTAAGGAATGGCTATCCATGTTTCAGGACGATTCCTTCTACAATATTGGAGACATCCTCGCAGACATCGACGGCTTCTTCAATTCTTTCAAAGATTTCCTTCCACTTGATCAACTCTATGGCGTCCTTTTCCTTCTCGAACAGGCGGGCCATGGCCTGCCTGAGGATGTAGTCCGCTTCGTTTTCAAGGGTATTGATCTCCACGCAGGCTTCCAGGATTTTCTTTGAATTTTTCTTGTCCCGGAGACCGTGAACGATCATTTTGACCTTGGCGATGGCGTTGTTCAGGATGATGGCCAGTTCCTTGATTTCATCGGCAGGTTTCTTCACCTTGTAGAGGTACATCCTTACGGCTGACGCCTCGATCATGTCTAGGATGCTGTCCATTTTGTTTGCCAGGGCATAGATATCTTCCCGGTCAAAAGGGGTCAGGAAGGTCTTGTGCATTTTTTCGTAGATCCGGTGGGTGATGCCGTCCGCCTCGTGTTCTATTTCTTTCAGCGTTGAGACCTTTGCCTCTGAATGATCGAAGTTATTAAGAATCTCCGTAAAAAGTTTTCCACCCTCCTCGATCTTTATCGCAAGTTCTTCAAAGTGGTCAAAAAACTTCTCCTCTTTCGGAATAAATCTCATAGGTTAAATCCTCCACGTCTTCTTTTTCCAAGATGGAGCTGCGACTATTTAGCACAATTTGTGCTCAAATGTAAAATGATTTTGGGCTTCCAGTTCCAGGAATGTTTGTTCAGAAAGATGGGCCTAAAATTTGCGTATTGTACTTGACATCAGTAAATTCGTGTTTAAAATATGCCTGATTTTCAACGGGGAGTAAAAGTGTTTATTTTCAGCTAAAAATATGTGAAAGGAGGAAACAAAGAAGCATGAAAATCAGGCCCTTAAACGACAGAATCATCGTAAAGCGCGTCGAGGAAGAGGAAAAGACCAAAGGCGGGATCATCATCCCCGACACCGCCAAGGAGAAACCCATCGAAGGTAAGGTCGTTGCCGTCGGCAAAGGAAGAACAACCGAAGACGGGAAAGTCGTTGCCATGGATGTGAAGGTTGGGGATAGGGTGCTTTTCAGCAAGTACGCCGGAACAGAGGTAAAGATCGACGGCAAGGAGCACCTCATCATGAGAGAAGAAGACATTCTCGGTATTATTGAAAAATAAAGATGAGTCTGAAAAGGAGGAAGGAATAAATGGGAGCAAAAGTACTTCAGTACGATGAGGAAGCAAGAAAGTCCATTCTCAGGGGTGTAAATGCCCTTGCTGATGCGGTGAAGGTAACCCTTGGCCCCAAGGGAAGAAACGTTATCCTGGAGAAGACCTTCGGCGCCCCCACCGTGACCAAGGACGGAGTTACCGTCGCCAAGGAAATTGAGCTGGAAGACAGGTTTGAAAACATGGGCGCCCAGATGGTGAGGGAAGTGGCCAGCCGAACGAGCGATGTGGCGGGTGATGGAACGACAACAGCAACCATCCTGGCCCAGGCCATCTACCGGGAAGGGGCAAAAAGTGTGGCTGCCGGCTACAACCCCATGGACATCAAGAGGGGCATCGAGAAGGCCGTGCAGATTGTGGTGGATGAGCTGAGCAAGCTGACCAAGCCCACCAAGGATCAGAAAGAGATTGCCCAGGTCGGGACCATCTCCGCCAACAACGATGAGGCCATCGGGAACATCATCGCCGAGGCTATGAACAAGGTCGGGAAAGAGGGCGTCATCACTGTTGAAGAGGCGAAGGGGCTGGAAACGGAACTGGATATTGTGGAAGGTATGCAGTTTGACAGAGGCTATCTCTCTCCCTATTTCATTACCAACCCCGAGAAGATGGAAGTCAATTATGAAGACCCCTACATTCTCATCTATGACAAGAAAATCAGCAACATGAAAGAGCTTCTCCCCATTCTCGAGCAGATTGCCAAAATGGGGAAACCCCTCATGATCGTCTCCGAAGATATCGAAGGCGAAGCCCTGGCAACTCTGGTCGTCAACAAGCTTCGCGGGACGCTTCATGTGGTCGGTGTGAAGGCTCCGGGTTTTGGTGACAGAAGGAAGGCCATGCTGGAAGATATCGCCGTTCTCACGGGAGGAAAGCTCATCTCCGAAGAAATGGGAGCCAAGCTTGAGAATGCGAAGATTGAAGACCTCGGCCGATGCAGGAAACTAACCATCGATAAGGATAATACCACCATCATCGACGGTGCCGGCGAGAGGGCCAGCCTTGAAGGACGAGTCAAGCAGATCAGGGCTCAGATCGAGGAAACGACCTCTGACTATGACCGCGAGAAGCTCCAGGAAAGACTGGCGAAGCTTGTCGGTGGTGTGGCCGTGATTAAGGTGGGTGCGGCGACTGAGACGGAGATGAAAGAGAAAAAGGCCCGTGTAGAAGACGCTCTGAACGCAACCCGCGCGGCCGTGGAAGAGGGAATTGTTCCTGGAGGCGGTGTTGCCTATATCCGCTGCATCCCGGCACTGGATAAGCTCGCCCTTGATGGTGACCAGCAGGTTGGTGTTTCCATCGTTAAGAAGGCTTTGGAAGAACCGCTCAAGATGATCGCGCAGAATGCCGGTGCGGAAGGGAACATCGTTGTTGAGAAGGTGAAAGATAAGAAAGGCTCTTTCGGCTTCAATGCGGCGACGGACGACTATGAAGACCTTGTCAAAGCGGGTGTCATTGACCCCAAGAAGGTGACCCGATTTGCCCTTCAGAACGCTGCGAGCGTCGCCTCTCTCATGCTGACGACCCAGTGCATGGTTGCAGATAAGCCCAAGAAGGAAAGCGGAATGCCCTCCATGCCTCCGGGAGGAATGGGCGGATACGGCGGAATGGATATGTAAGAAACATTTCACAAAGGATGAAAAGGCTCCCTGCTTCAGAAGGGAGCCTTTTTTGTTCTCTCCTCTTGAAAGTCCCGTCTATCTGTGATATTTGCCTCAAAGCTAAAAAAATCAACAAACTATGAGCTTTCACGCAAGCTAATGAGGAGAAGGGCATGGACTACAAGGACACGCTGAATCTGCCGAAGACCGATTTTCCCATGAAGGCGAATCTTTCAAAGAAAGAACCGGAAATGCTGAAAGCCTGGGATGAAATGAACATCTACGGGAAAATCCGGGAAGTCTCGAAGGGCCGGAAAACATACATTCTGCACGATGGACCGCCCTATGCCAACGGAGACATCCATCTCGGAACAGCTCTCAATAAGATCATCAAGGACCTTGTGATCAAGTCCAGGAACATGGCGGGTTATGACAGTATTTTCGTTCCCGGATGGGACTGTCACGGCCTGCCCATCGAGCACCAGGTGGACAAGGAACTGGGCGAGAAGAAGGACGCCCTTTCCCAGGCTGAGAAGAGGCGCTACTGCCGGACCTACGCGGAAAAATATGTGGACATCCAGCGGGTACAGTTCAAACGCCTGGGGGTATTCGGAGAATGGGAGAATCCCTATCTCACCATGAGCTATGAATATGAGGCGATTACCGTTGCGGAATTCGCCAAACTCATGCTGAACGGCGACGTGTACAAGGGTAAGAAGCCCGTCTACTGGTGCGCCTCCTGTAAGACCGCCCTGGCGGAGGCCGAGGTGGAATACGCCGATCATCACACTCCCTCCATCTACATCAAGTTCCCCATGATCTCCGATATCTCTGCCGTGAGGCCGAAACTCAAGGGCGAGAAAGTCTATGTGGTGATATGGACGACAACCCCCTGGACCATTCCGGCGAATCTTGCCATAGCCCTTCACAAGGAATTCATCTATGTGGCCGTAAGGGTGGAAGGAGAAGTCCTGATCCTCGCAAAGGACCTCCTCGACTATTGCATGGATGCTTTTGGTTTCAAGAAATATGAGGTCATTGATGAATTCGCGGGATCGATTCTGGAAGGGCTCAAGTGCCGTCATCCTTTCCTGGACAGGGAAAGCGTCCTGATCCTGGCTCCCTTCGTCACCCTCGATGCCGGGACCGGGGCCGTTCATATCGCCCCGGGCCACGGACAGGAAGACTACGAAATCGGTCTGGAATACGGCCTCGATAATTACGCTCCCGTGGATGAGGACGGCAGATTCACGAAGGACGTGCAGTTTTTTGCCGGGGAGTTCGTTTTTGACGCCAACGACTCGGTGAACAAGAAATTGAAAGAGGTGGGGAAACTCCTCGGTCTCGTGGATATCCAGCACTCCTACCCCCACTGCTGGCGCTGCAAGAATCCCATCAT
>CAYXFF010000154.1:0-4222 GCA_964464185.1 uncultured Syntrophaceae bacterium
GAGCAATACCCGTCCGTGTTCACCATCAAGATCGCCAATGCTTGCAAAGCGAGCAAAATAGGGGGTCAGACTTAAAACTTAAGATATTGACGGGGCACGATGCTCCTGCTGCGGAGCAGCAAAAGAGCTTGGATACCGGGGGACCGAAATTGCTGCGTATCTGAACAAGGAGCCGGCGGCGATATCTGGTTACTGGAAAGAAAAGGAAGAAGTGCGGGCGGCGAAGGAAGCTGTTCTTCGACAGCTTGAAATAACTTAAGTTTTAAGTCTGACCCTATGTACTACGCTGTTTGAAAAGAACAGCCTTTTATGATATTCGCAGTCGAAATTACATCGTTGTATACGATTTGAATCACGTCAAGATATGGCCATGCAAGGATTCCTTCTCGGTCTCAGCAGCGGAGCCGTATGTTCAGCATACTGCGCGCCTGTCCTTATCCCGTACTTCCTGGGAGAGAAGAAAAACGTCGTCCAGAATTTCATGGCGCTGCTGCAATTCCTGACGGGCAGGCTCCTGGGGTATCTGGCCATCGGTTTTCTGGCCTGGGGTATCGACAAATCCATCCTTCAAAGCATCTCCTGCCGTGAATTCATCATGGGGTCCGCATACATAATCCTTTCAGGGCTGCTCATCTTTTACAGTTTTTCAAAAAGCAGTAAAACCTGTCCGCCCGCAAATGAAACCGGAATGTTTCAAAAAGTCCGGGCCTCATGGCCCTTTCTCTTCCTCCTCATCATGGGTCTTGCCACGGCCGTCAACCTTTGTCCCCCCTTCCTTCTCGCCGTAGCAATCGCCATGGGGGAAGGGACTCTTTTTCAGAGCGCCCTGTTTCTTTTTATGTTTTTCCTGGGAACATCGGTTTTTATGATCCCGGTGACGTTTGTAGGGATGTTGAGAAGATTCTCCTCGCTGCACATCATCGGAAAGATGACGGCGGGATTGATCGGAGTATACTACTTCTACTCAGGCACTATCATGGTCATCGGGAGTATCTGGAAAACATGAAAGAAAAGCACGAAACAGAAAAAGCTCCTCCATCACAACAGTCCCTTGTAAAATCTTTTCTTATCGCCCTTCCCATGATGGCGCTTACCCTGATTATTATGTCCGGCGGCAGGATTCCTTCCGAACCCCTGAACCTTCTCACCCTGGCCGTCACGTACCTCTTTTTCAACATCATGTTTTTCCTCATGATACATGCCGGCAAAACCGACAGGTACCGGGCGACCGTGTTCATCACCTATTCCTTTCTCTTTGTCGTGTCCTTCATCACGCATATGTTTGAGGCAAGAGGAAGCATGTCTCTCAGTCAGGAGAAAATCATCCTGTGCGAGGTGCCGTTCTGCCATTTGGTCATTCCGATGACCCTGATCCCCGCAGCCTTTACAAAAACGATCATCTTTCCGGGATCGATCATCGGCGGATATGCATCAATCGCCAGCATGTTCGTCATCTGGATCGGCGCGTCGCTCTCGATGGGCCGCGGATGGTGCAGCTGGGGCTGCTTTTTCGGGGGCTTGGACGATGCGTTTTCCCGCATCAGGAAAAAACCATTTATCAAAAATATCGATCGCCGATGGACCTATATGCCCTGGGCTATCCTTCTGGCAGTCGTTCTCACGGCTGCCGCGTTTCTCAGCCCCACGTACTGCTCGTGGCTCTGCCCTTTCAAGGCGGTTACCGAATTCGAAGCAGTCACTTCCTTTAAAATACTGGTTCAGACGATCATTTTCATTTCCCTTTTCATTGCTCTGGTCATCGTGCTGCCAATTCTGACAAAACGGAGAATCCAGTGCGCCCTCTTCTGCCCCTTCGGGGCCATGCAGGGCATGACAAACAAAATAAACGCCTTCGAGATCCGCATAGACTCGGACAAGTGCAAAAACTGCAAGCTATGTGTCAGAGAATGCCCGACCCTGTCCATGACGGAGGAAAGCCTCAAGGAGGGACGTCCTCTCATGTCCTGCATGAAATGCGGCACCTGTGTCGACGCCTGTCCCAGGAATGCGATCACATTCAACATACGGGGCACGCCCGTTTCCGGAAGCGGGAATTTGAAGCGTCTGCTCTTCCTATACACGGCGTTTCTCTTTCTTGCGATATTCTCTTCGCATATGATCCAGGACGGGCTTTCGAGAATCATCAAACTGATCACAACGGGAAGCATGATCTGAAAAAGGTGACGATATGAACTCCTTGAAAAAGATATCCGGATATGCCTGGGCAATCGTCTGCTTTTCCATAGTTCCCGTCATGTTCATCGGGAACCATTACTTCAGCGCCAGGCTCGTTTCGGCCACGGGGGTTACCGTTTCTCCCTGGTACTCCGGCGGTGAGGTCATAAGAACCGTCAATCACGGGACGTACAAAACAATCATCCACCGCCCGGTCTTTGACGGCCTGATCGGGAAAAGAGAGGATGGATTTATCCAGGTAGAATGGATGCCCGTAACGGCACTTCCGCGGGTCATCGAGGATAAAATCGACTTCAACGGTGATGGTAAAGAGGATTTCACCTTCAGACTCGATACGGCAGCCGGTACCGGAACACTGACGGCGCACAGCTCGTCCGTAATCGGTATGATAAGACTGGTCAAGGTCAAGGACGGCTGGGTCACGAGAATTCAACTCCAGAACATCCCCTGAAAGAAAATAAAAGGGACGGTTCGAATCTGCCCTCCGAAAAGAGCTTTATGAGAAATGGCTCTTCCCGAGGCTCCTGTACTCTCTCAATATCTTAAGTTTTAAGTCTGACCCCTGTTCCGCTCAAGAATATCCTCTGATATCACCAGCTGTCAAAGATAGGGGACGCCCTTTATATATTTACATTTGCATAATCTGGAAAGAGTTTGGAATCAAATCTTAATTCTTGAACCCCTGCCTTATAGGCTCCAAAACATCCCCCCCCCATCCCCGCTTCCTTTGGAAATACAGAATTAGAATGTGCCGCCGGGAAGGAATGTGATAAAAAGAGGGTATGAAAGGGAAATTGAAACGAACGAAATACAGACAATGTATTGTGTGAGGTTTTTCAGATGAAAAAAGGAATGATTGCGATAATGTGCTTGTGCGCGTGCGCGTTGTGGCATGCGGCAGTTTTTGCGGAAAGCGGCGCGAACTTTCCGGCGGCGGAAAAGGAGCAACTGAGTGTCAGGTTACTTGATGCCGTGGATAAAGGTGATGTGAAAGAAACGGAGGCCTTGCTCGCGAAAGGGGCGGATATTGAATCCCGGGAGAAGGAAGAAGGGAAGACGCCCCTCATGATCGCTGCGGAGAAGGCAAACCGGGAGATGGTTGTCCTGCTAATCCGGGAGGGGGCAGACGTAAACGCGCGCTCGAAACATGGCGCGACACCTCTGTTCCTGGGTATTGTTGGACGGAATGCGCAGGTGGTCGCGCTTCTTCTGGAACGAGGGGCGGATGCACATATAAAAATTGAACTTCCCGACGGCGCCTATACCACACCCCTGATCGCCGCCCACGTGGAAGACCTGCCGGAAGTGGTTACTCTTCTTTCCCGAAAAGGGGTTGTCTTAACCGACGTTGACCGGTTCATGATTAAAATCTGGAAAAAGCATATGGTGAGGGCCCAGATTGCACTTCTTGCCGCGAATTTGAAAAATGCCTGCATGGCCGCTCAGGCTTATATCCTGGATAAAATGGAGATCATTGACAGCGAGGAAAAGCTGAAGGCATGGGGATGGATGCCGTCGAAAAATGTCATTTTTGTCCGGGCAAATCTGTCTACCACAGGGGGTGAGATTGTGCTGCGGAATGAACAATTGAACGCCGGGAACAGCACCTCTGTAACGGGAGTCCCCGGCGAAGGGAAAATAGATTACCGCTGCGAGTTAACCGTGCCGCAGGTATTGCAGAGCAAATAGGAAACGCTTTAGAGGTTGCATCGATGTCGCGATGTGAAAAGTGCGGATTGAGGCGGTACGCGGAAAAGAAACCGGATTCTCTCATCGGGAAAATATGGCGATGGCATACGCGATGGTGCCCGGGCTGGAAAGCCTATCAGCTAAAACGGGCTCGTGAACAAAAGCAAGGCCCGGTCTGATACATCTCGCGCTTTACCTCTCGCAAAACAAAGGAATAAACATTTTGACCTCTTCACCGCAGACACACAGAGTGCAGCCGCCGCATTTGACTGTTTCAGTTCTGTCGGGTATAGTGCGCGGAAATTCACAGGCAGGAATGATGCGCACATGCATTTGA
>CAYXFF010000155.1:0-4186 GCA_964464185.1 uncultured Syntrophaceae bacterium
TGGAAAAATGAGAAATATGCTCAAAGGAATGAGAGGAAATATATGATCATCACCCGAACACCTTTTCGTCTTTCACTTTTTGGAGGGGGTACAGATTTCCCCGCCTGGTACAGAGACCACGGAGGTGTTGTTCTTTCCACGACGATTGACAAGTACTGTTATATCAGCTGCAGATATCTGCCGCCCTTTTTCAGCTATAAGCACAGGATCGTTTATTCAAAAAGCGAACAGGTTAATGAAATCGATGAGATTCAGCACCCAGCCGTGCGGGAGACTTTCCGGTTCATGAACGTAAAAGATGGTCTGGAACTTCACCACGACGGGGACCTGCCCGCACGGTCAGGGATCGGTTCGAGTTCGGCCTTCACGGTGGGCCTGCTGCACGCCCTCTACGGGCTCAGCGGGAAAATCGTTTCAAAAAAGAGGTTGGCCCTGGAATCGATTCACATCGAACAGAAGATGATCAAAGAGAATGTCGGGTCGCAGGATCAGGTCGCCGCTGCCTTTGGGGGATTGAACAAAATCGTCTTTAATGGTGATCATAATATTGAAGTGATACCCATTACCATCCATGCTGATCGTCTGAATGATCTTCAGAATCATCTCCTGCTTTTTTTCACAGGCCTGACGCGATACGCGACGGACATTGAAGACGACAAAATGAAGAATATCCCCGGGAAAAGGACGCAGCTGAACAGACTGGGCGAAATGGTCGATTCGGCGATTGACATCCTGAACTCGGAAGGCGATTTCGATGATATCGGAAGAATGCTGCATGAATCATGGCTGATCAAGAAGTCCCTCTCCACTCAGGTTTCCACAAGCCATATCGATGCGATCTACGACGCGGCGCTCAAAAGCGGCGCCCTGGGGGGAAAATTGCTGGGTGCCGGAGGCGGCGGTTTCATCCTGTTCTACGCAAGGCCGGAGCAGAGAGAAAGGCTCAAACAGAAGCTCTCGCGCCTGCTGAACGTTCCCTTCCGGTTTGACTCACTGGGCAGCCAGATCATTTATTACAGAGAGGGCATTTAGGAATGAGAATCCCCTTCGGAACGATCGCCGTTACCGAAAAATCGAGGAAACTGATCGCCGAAATCCTGGAAACGAACAGGCTTTCCAGCGGCAAGTACGTTCGCAAGTTCGAAAAAAAGTTCGCTGAACTCGTGGGAACAAAGGAGGCCGTCGCGGTCAGTACCGGCACTGACGCGGACGCCCTGGCTCTGGCCGTCTTATACGATTTCGGCGCCCGCCGGGGCGACGAGATCATTCTCCCGTCCCTATCCTTCGTCTCAACGGGAAACGCTGTCCTGCAGGCGGGGTTCATCCCGGTTTTCGCGGATGTCGACAGGAGAACGCTGAACATCGATCCGACCCAGATCGAAGAAAAGATCACCGACAGGACAAAGGCCGTCATGCCGGTTCACCTGATGGGGAAACCGGCGGAAATGGATGCCATCAATGATATCGCGAAGCATCATGGGCTGTTCGTCATTGAAGACGCGGCAGAGGCTCATGGCGCCACCTATAAGGGGAAAAACGTCGGCAGCCTCGGCGATATGGCGGCTTTCAGTCTCTATGTCGCTCATATCATCTCAACCGTGGAAGGGGGCATCGTCACGACCGACCGGCCGGATTTCGCGGAGATCCTGCGATCGCTGAGAAGTCATGGCAGGGCCTGCAAATGCGAGAGCTGCGTTTTGAACCGGTCTTCTTCCTATTGCGCCAAAAGGTTCAGTTATGGGGAGACAACGGATATTCGCTTCATCTTTGAACGCATCGGCTTTTCAGCCAAAATGAATGAACTGGAGGCGGCTGTCGGGCTGGGAAATCTGGATGTCTATAAAAAAATCCTGAACAAAAGGCGGCGTAATCTCTATTACCTCATGGATCAATTCAAAGGGTTCCATCCTTATCTTGCGACGATAGAAAAGGAACCTCACGAGGAGATCGGACCCCACGCGCTGCCCATCGTCATCCAGGAAGGAGCCGGATTCACGCGGCGGCCGTTTGTCCGTTCCCTGGAAAAAAGGGGAATCGATACGCGGACCCTCTTCTCCTCCATGCCCACTCAGTGCACCGGTTTTAAGTATCTGGGTCATGCCTTGGGTGATTTTCCGAATGCCGAATATATCGGTGAGCACGGAATTCACATCGGGGTGCATCAGGATCTCGGTCGCAAAGAATGCGACTACATCCTCAACGTCATTTCCGATTTCATATCAAAAAACAAGCGGTCGAAATGAAAGCGATTATTCTGGCGGGCGGAATGGGAACACGTCTGAGAGGGGTCATTGAGGACGTACCGAAGCCCATGGCCCCCGTAAGCGGGAAACCCTTTCTGGAATATTTGCTCCTCCAGCTGAAAAGATGGAAAATAACGAACGTCCTGCTATCGGTCGGATATAAGAAGGAAGCCATCAAGTCCTGTTTCGGAAACGGCGATTCCCTGGGCATCAATATCCGCTATTCCGAAGAAGACCAGCCGCTGGGAACCGGCGGAGCACTGAAGAAAGCCATCGCTCTGATCGATGACCCCTGCTTCATCGTTATGAATGGTGATTCCTTTTTCAACATCCATTTCTCCGATCTCATCGCGTATCACGCGGGCAAACCCGGCATGGCAACCATGTGCCTGGCTCTTGTCAAGGACAGGGGCCGGTACGGGAGCGTTGAAATAGATGACGACGGCGCCGTCACGGCTTTTCAAAAGGATGGTTCCGATACCCAGGGCTTTATCAACGGCGGAATCTATCTGATGAACCGTGATATCTCAAACTGCATTCCGGAGGGTCCCACCTCCCTGGAAGGAAAGGTCCTCCCTCTTCTCCAGAGAGATCGTCTGTTGTACGGAAAAAAATTCGACGCCTTCTTTTTGGACATGGGCCTCCCGGAGGATTACCTCTGGATTGACAAACACCCTGAACATCTTCTGCAAAAGGATCTCCCATGAACGCAAATAATAAACCCAAAATATCCGTTCTCACCCCTTCCCTGAACACGGCAAAATATCTCAGAGACACGATCGAATCCGTTCTGACTCAGACCTTTCAGGATTATGAATTCATCGTCGTGGACGGCGGTTCAACGGACGGCTCCATCGATATCCTGAAAGAATATCCGCAGATTCGCTGGATATCCGAAAAGGAAACGGATGAAAATCCAGTATTGGAAGCTTTCAGAAAAGCCTTTGCCATGTCCCGCGGTGATTATATCATGCAGTGTTGTGTCTCTGATGGATATCTGTCAAAGAACTGGTTTGAAATGTGCAGCGATGCGCTCGACAAAGATCCCGAGACTTCACTTGTCTGGGGACTGCCCCAATACATGGATGAAGACGGCACCCTTGGAAAAGTGACGAATCATGAATTCCTTGGGAAGGCGCCGCCTCAAAAAAAAGATTTCCTCGCGTACTGGCTTGCATTCGGCTATGGCGTTCCCGAAGGAAACTATTGCGTCAGGCGCCAGGTCTTTGATGAGTGCTTCCCGCAACGCAACCAGCCGGATCTGTTTTTCATCAGCCCTCAAATATCGTTCCTGTATCAATTCAACACGCGGGGCTATCTCTCCTATTTTCTGCCTGCCGTCGCCAATTACGGAAGGAGCCACGCCAACCAGAGAGTAACGCGCCTTTACGATGAACTGGACAGGGAAGTGAGTCTCTACAACAAAATGTTTAAAGAATACAAAAAGGATTTACTTGAAGGCAAGGTGAGGCATTTTTTCAGAAACGGGTTTTCAGAAATCATTGGAGAGATAAAAAAAGAAGAGTTGGGGAAACTCAGAAGAGATATCCGGATGCATTATATCAAATACAAAATCCGAAAAAGACTTATAGAAACGTCTGAACGTCTTTAACAGGCTGTTGAAAAACGCTCATCTGCTGTGTTGCGCTGCGCCCCTCCCCGGATCAAGTCCGGGGCAGGCTTATTCAACGTACGTCCAGGTACGCCTCATTCCTCGGTGCTTGCGCGCCTTGCATCTAAACATTTTTGAACAGCCTGCGTTAGCAGGAATTCCTGAACGAGCTGTTCATCTATGATGCCGCCACCTCCCATTCCGGGGGGAAATAATCTTCGGGATGGTTATACCAGGGATGGTTGCTGATCTTTTCGGTTCTAACGACGATCTTGTCCGCATTCCGGTTCAGATATGCCGCCCACCAGCTGAACGTGCTCCCCCCCGCGGT
>CAYXFF010000156.1:0-1152 GCA_964464185.1 uncultured Syntrophaceae bacterium
AAGGAATTCTGAAAGGAGCAAGCGCCATGCGAAAAAAAGAGCTCTATCTCGTGTGTCTCACCGTCCTCCCCTTCATGGTCTGCACAGGTATTGTCTATTCGATCCTCTCCCTCTACATGGCCGAAGTCGGTTTGAGCAAAAGCCAGATCGGCCTGCTCTACACGAGCGGTGCCGTGGCCGGAGCCATCGGCGCCCCTTTCCTCGGGGGTCTCGCCGACCGCTTCGGACGCAAGAATGTCCTTCTTTTTTCCATGTGCGGATTTGCGTTCGTATTCGCGGGATACGCCCTCAGCAGGGGCTACATTCCTCTGCTCTTCGTCCAGATTGGAGAGGGTTTCTCCTGGGCCGCGCTAGCGGCTTCGACAACGGCCCTGGTCGCCGACCTTTCGACGGAAGAGACCCGCGGCAAGGCCATGGGAATTTACAACATGACCTGGAATGTCGGCTGGATCGCCGGGCCTTCCATGGGCGGCTTCATCGCCGAGCATATGGGCTTTACCTTTACCTTTACCCTGTGCACGGGCATCACCATCTTCGGCCTCATTCTCGCCGTCTTCCTCATCCCGGCAAAGATACCCCGGGAAGGGCAAAAACCTCTCACGGAAGGAGAGGCTTGAAGCCATAGAATAGGATGAAATAGCAGGGAAATGATGGTATAAAGGCGCATGATTCGCAGGATCAGAGAAAGACGAGGAGAAACAGCCGATGGCTCGAAGACCCGCTTACACCGATACACATTCGCGATACTTCAGCAAACCTGGAAAGCGGAACACAAAGGCGCTTCTGGATGCCGTCGCAAGACGGGCGAAAAAACTTTCCATTCGCAGAGTACTTGTGGCCACCTGCAGCGGACGAACGGCCATGGCGGCGAGAAAAGCCCTGGACCCGGACATCCAGGTCATCGCCGTCACCCATTACACGGGATTTGAAAAACCAAACCATCAGGAATTGAGCGCGTCAAAGCGGCGGGAGCTGGAGTCCTGGGGAGTAACAATCCTCACATGCCAGCACGCCTTTGGGGGCGTCGGGCGGGGGATACGAAGAAAACTCGCCACTTACCAGGTCGACGAGATCATGGCCTATACGCTCCGCACCTTTGGACAGGGGACGAAAGTGGCCATCGAACTCGCTCTCATGGCCGCCGACGCGGGA
>CAYXFF010000156.1:1252-4147 GCA_964464185.1 uncultured Syntrophaceae bacterium
AAAGCGCAGCTTGACAAATACGCCGAGGTTCTCCTCTGGGGACTGCGGAGCGCCCGGGACGGAAGATACAGGAAAGGGGACATCATCCTCGTGCAGTGCGATCTGCCTGCCCTGAGTCTCGCGGAGGTCCTGCAGGAAAAGCTCCTGGACCAGGGAATGAACCCCGTCATTCGCATCGGGAGCTCGTTCCGGATGGAACGCAACTTTTTCGGGAAATCCAGCGGACACCAGCTTGTCTTCGTACCGCCGGGAGAAAAGGAACTTTATGGAAGCCTGAACGGCCGGATCTATCTTCACGCCCCTGAGTCCCTCACCCACCTTCAGGGCATCGACCCGAAAAAGATCGGGAAGACCCTCGTGGCGAGAAAGCACCTGCGCGATATCACGGAGAAGCGGGACGAGAGAGGGGAATACGGATGGACCCTCTGCATGTTTCCCACGCCGGAGCTGGCGCGGCAGGCACGGCTCTCCATGAAGCAATACACCCGCCAGGTCGTGAAGGCCTGTTACCTGGACAAGAAAGACCCGGTACGGGAATGGAAGCGGATCTACCGGGAGGTGGGCGAAATCAAGGATTGGCTGAGCGGGTTGAAGGTCAAGGCCTTCCACATCGAATCGGCCGGCACGGACCTCATCATCACGCCGGGGGAGAGACGCCGGTGGCTGGGGATCTCGGGTCACAACATCCCGAGCTTCGAGATGTTCCTGTCCCCCGACTGGCGGGGTACCGAAGGAGTGTACTACGCGGACCAGCCGTCCTTTCGCAGCGGCAACTACGTGGAAAAGGTGCGGATGACCTTCAGGAAAGGCTCCGTGGTCGAAATAGAGGCGAAAAAAGGAGAAGCCTTCGCGCGAAAGCAGATCGCCATGGATAAAGGCGCGCGGAGGGTGGGTGAGTTCTCCCTGACCGACAGGCGGTTCTCCAGAATCGACCGGTTCATGGCCAACACCCTCTTCGATGAGAACTTCGGCGGCCGTTTCGGGAACTGCCACATCGCCGTCGGCGCTTCGTACTCGGACACTTATGACGGCGATGCCGGGCGGCTGACAAAGGCAATGAAGGATAAAATGGGATTCAACGACTCCGCCCTTCACTGGGACCTGGTGAACACGGAAAACAAGACCGTGACGGCCCACCTGAAAACCGGTCAAAAGATCGTCATCTATGACAAAGGCATATTCACGTATTGAGAGGAGGTCGAGAATGAGAAAGCTCTATTTATGGATGATGGCCGTTCTGATCCTTCTGTGCTGCGGTTCCGCCGCGGCCGAGAACTACACCGTGGAAGGTGAGATGGGATCGCAGATCCGCTTCGAGATCGCCAAGAGCGTCACGACCGTCGCGGGCGTCACGAAACTCACCTTGAGCTTTGTCGTTCCGCCGACCTTTCAATCCCCCACCTACAACCAGGAGATCCGGGGATTTGGGATGACGTTCTCGCCCAGACCCCAGGACGAAAAGAAAAAGGTCAATGAACGGGGGCACGAGGTCATCACGGCCACCTGGATAAAACCGCCGAAAACGATCGATGTCCGCCTCTCCTTCAACGCATCGAACACAACACTGCTCAAAGCCATCGACACGGGCGTCCCCTTTCCCCTGAAGGACGTTCCGGAAGATATCCAGTACTACCTGAAATCGACGGAACAGGTGCAGTCCGGGGACGACAGGATCAAAAAGCTCGCCCGTGAACTGACCCAGGGCGTCACCACGGAGTTTGACGCCGTTCAGCGGGTCCTCTCCTACGTCATCGATCACGTGCGCTACGTGACGCCTCCGGCCCAATACGACGCCCTCTATTCCCTGGGCTCGGGAAAGGGGAACTGCCAGAATTTCTCGCACCTCGCCGCCGCCCTCATGCGGGCGGAAGGGATCCCGGTCCGGATCGTGAACGGCATCACTCTGAACAAGGCCTTCGACCTGAAGCGCGAGGGCGGCGTCCTCACCTTCAAGATGGGGCAGGGCCGGCATTCCTGGATTGAAGTCTGGTTCTCCGACCTTGGATGGGTGCCCTTCGATCCCCAGCAGACGGCCATGTTTGTATCCAACCGATACATCCGGATTGAGACGGGAGCCGACAACAATGAAACAGTCAACGACGGTCTCATGAGATGGGCCCAGAAAAAGGACAGCCCGGGGGAACCGAACGCCCAGGAAACGATCAACGGCGATTTCGGCGAAGACAAGGTGAACGTGACCGGGAAGCGCCAGGATTATGGTCCCAAGAACCTTCTTCTTGTCCCTTACGTGAAGGCAGAGTTCAAGAAAATCGAAGTGCCTCCGCCCCCGCCGCCGCCCGTGATCACGGAAGAGGAAAGGAAAGAGCTCCGCTTCAATGTTCCCTTCATTTACGGGAATCTGGACTTCCCGGAGAACATCGACTTCGCCTTCCCCCCAACACCCGTTGTGTCAAGGGATAAGGGCAATTTCCAGAAGACCAAGAGCTTCTTTGTCGAAACGGCCGAATACGTGACCACGAAACTCACCCAATACGCCCAGGTCTTCGTGCTGAAGAAACCGATCCAGATGAAGAAGGTGGGTCTGGCCGTTCATAAATTCGGCGGGGACGGGCAGCTCTGGATCGATCTCTTCAAGGACAACAATGGAAAACCGGGCGAACCGATCTCCACGAGCGAGCTGGTCAGCCTCGATGATCTCTCGGAGAAGCCCGGCTACAGGTGGCAGGACTTCGAGTTCAAGGACACCATCACCCTCATGCCCGGCAGCTACTGGATCGGCCTGGGGTTCACGGGCAGCCCTGTCCTGAACTGGTTCTACACTTACGGGAAGCCCGTGGGACCCGTCGAGGGAACCCGCTACAAGGGTGTCTACGAGGAAGACTGGAGCGGCGCCCTGAGCTTCGAGTTCAATTACCGGGTGATGGGGATGACAAC
>CAYXFF010000157.1:0-4135 GCA_964464185.1 uncultured Syntrophaceae bacterium
CCGTGGCCTTCTCCACGCATACCTGCATTCGCACGGCGTTGCACGAATGTTGGTGTACCAATTATTGTTTTGACTATGAGCGGGATTCATGTATAATTTTTCTCAGGTGCCGGATAATATATTTCATCGACTTTTCAAGGCCTTCAAGGAGGGAATACCATGAAGCGTTCTGAGGAGAAGAAATATGAAAAGCTGAGTCCCTTCGAACTCAAGAATAAGCTCATCAAGATTGCCAGGACCCATCAGGAGCGGATGATGCTCAACGCCGGCCGGGGAAACCCGAACTGGGTGGCCGTCACCCCACGGCACGGATTCTTTCAATTCGGCCTTTTCGCCCTTGAAGAGTCCCTCCGCGGGCAGGATCTCCCGGCCATCGGCGGACACTGCGACAAAACGGACATCGTCAAAAGATTTGAAACCTTCCTGAAGAAGAACGAAAAGCTGCCCGGAGTATCCTTTCTCCGGAACGCTTTCGAGTATGTGCGAAACGACCTGAAACTGGACCCGGAAGAGTTTCTCCGGGAGATGGTGGACGGGATCCTGGGGGACAATTATCCCGTGCCGGAGCGGATGCTCGCACTGAGCGAGAAAATCGTCCACCGTTACTTCGATCAGGAAATGTGCGGGAATACGCCGCCCAAGGGAAAATTCGACCTCTTCGCCACCGAGGGGGGAACGGCGGCCATGGACTACATCTTCACCACCCTCATGGAAAACAAGCTCCTCCACAAGCGGGACAAGATCGCTCTCGGAACGCCCATCTTCACCCCTTACCTGGAAATCCCGAAACTCAACGACTACCGTTTCGTCGAGTTGGAAGTGAAGCAGGACGAAAACTCGGAATGGCAGTACCCCGATTCGGAAATTGAAAAGCTCGCCGACCCTGCCGTCAAGGCCTTCTTCGTCGTCCATCCCTCCAACCCCACCTCGGTTTCCATGAGTCAGAAGACCCTGAACAAAATCGGGAAGCTTGTCCGGACGAAACGCAAAGACCTGATCATCATCACCGACGACGTCTACGGGACCTTCGTCAACGGCTTCAAGTCCCTTATCACCGTGGCCCCGAAAAACACCATTCTGGTCTATTCCTTCTCCAAGTACTTCGGAGCGACGGGCTGGCGGCTCGGCGTCATCGGCATTCACCGGGATAATGTCTTCGACAGGAAAATAGCCGCTTTCCCCGAAAAGGTCAGGAAGCAGCTGAACCAGCGGTACAGCACGGTGATCCTCGACCCGGCGAAGATGAAACTCATCGACCGGATGGTGGCGGACAGCCGGTCCGTGGCCCTACACCACACGTCGGGCCTGTCCACGCCCCAGCAGGTCCTCATGGTTTTCTTCTCCCTCTACTGCCTCACCGACAAGAGGGGAGACTACAAGAAAGTGGCCCAGTACATCGTCACCCACCGCTACAACACGCTGTACACGGCCATGGGGATCACCCCTCCCGAGGACGTCCACGGCACCCGTTATTACACCACCATCGACGTGCCCGCCTTGGCGGAAAGCCGTTACGGCCGGGACTTCGCCAGGCATCTCCGGAAAAATTACGAGCCCATCGATTTCATCGTCAGGCTCGCGGAGAAAAAATCGGTGGTTCTTCTTGACGGCGGAGGATTCGACGCTCCCAACATGTCGATCCGGGTGTCCCTGGCAAACCTCCCGAACAGGATGTATGAGGAAATCGGCCGGGGCGTCAACGAGATTTTGGAGGAATACTACGGCTTGTGGGAACAGGGAAGAAAAAAATCAGGGAAATGATTCAGGAGGGGTGGACATGACCAAGGCGATCGTCGATCTCTTTCAGGCCTATCCCCAGATCCCCGTTTTCCTCTCCCTGGCCGCCGGTTACTATATCGGCCGGTTCAAGGTCCGGGGCTTCGGCCTGGGGTCCACCGCGTCGGTCCTTCTCGTGGCCCTCGTACTCGGGCAGATCCCCCTTCAGATCCCGCCGCTCCTGAAAAACGTGAGTTTCGCCCTCTTCACCTTCTGCATTGGGTACAAGGTGGGTCCCCAGTTCTTCGGGGCCCTCAGGAAAGAAGGGCTCAACTACATCTGGATCTCCCTGGTCATTGCCTTCACATCGCTCGCCACGGCCGTCATTCTGGGAAAGATTTTCGGGTTCGACAGGGGAACCACCGCCGGACTCTTTGCGGGGGCCATGACCACTTCCGCGGCCATCGGGACAGCCGAGGGGGCGGTGGGCCATCTGGGACTGACAGAGGCGGCCCGGGCTGCCCTGGACACGAACATCGCCGTGGCTTATGCCATCACCTACATTTTCGGCACCGTGGGCGGCATCCTCTCCTTCAACGTCATCCCCCGCCTCATGAGACTTGACCTGAAAGAGGAAGCGAGGAAACTGGAAGAAACCATGTCCGGCGGGGCTTCCGAGGCCGACAGGAGCCCGGAGCTCTTTTCCTGGTCCCGCCAGTTGACCCTCCGGGCCTACCGGGTCGAAATCCCGAAAGCGGCGGGGAAAAAAGTGGCGGAGGTGGAAGCCCTCTTTCCCTACCGGGTGGCCGTAGAAAAAATAAAACGGAAAGAAGAGATTCTTGCTCCGACTCCGGGAACGGTCCTCCAAGGCGGGGACGTCCTCCTCGTCGGCGGGTCCAAGAGAACCTGTTTTCTCGAAGCGCCCGGAATCATCGGCCCGGAAGTGGATATCTCGGACATTGCCGAAGTCATCGGTGAAGTCATGGAAATCTGCGTCCTGAACAAACAGTACGTGGGAAAAACCCTCCGGGACCTGGCAAGAGACCCCAGAAGTCACGGGCTTTTCCTGAGACGGATTACCCGGATGGGCCACGAAGTCCCCCTCTTCCTGGAAACGGTGATTGAAAAGTGTGACCTGCTGCAGGTCATCGGGGCCCGGGAAGATGTGGAACGGGCCGTGAAGATTCTCGGGTATGCCGAGCGCCCCACCGAGGCCACGGACCTCATCATGGTGGGAGCGGGGTGTGCCGGCGGGACCCTGCTGGGACTTCTGGCTGTTCATGTCGACGCCATTCCCATCACGCTGGGTGTCGGCGGTGGCGTCCTCGTTGCCGGGCTCCTTTTCGGCTGGCTCCGGTCCATCCACCCCACCTTCGGCCAGATCCCCGGGGGCGGACGATGGGTCCTCCAGGACCTGGGACTGAATCTCTTCATCGCCTGCGTCGGCCTCGGGGCCGGGGCCCAAGCTCTCAAGGCCCTCGAGACGACGGGACTTTCCGTTTTCTTCGCGGGGGTAATCGTCACGCTTTTCCCGGTCATCGCCGGTCTCATATTCGCCAGGCTTTTCCTTAAAATGAACCCCGTTCTTCTTATGGGGGCCTTGGCGGGAGGCCGAAACCTAACGGCCGCCCTCAACACCCTCCAGGAAGATGCCGAGAGCGCCACCCCCGTCCTCGGGTATGCGGCCCCTTATGCCTTCGCCAACGTTCTCCTGACCATCTGGGGAACGATCATCGTCAGCATCATGTGAGGTGTTTTTTCCTGAAGCTTGCGGAAGAGAACGGCTTGCATGCCTAATCTCGTTTCATCTCTCTTTTCTGATCGTCTAATGTCCGTAGGAGTTTATTCTGACCCCTTCGATAATGTCACCCTGAGTTTGTCGAAGGGTAAGGGCTACATATTGAGAGCGAGTATTACCTTACGGTTTAGGATTGCTCTCGCAAAACGGTCGGAATGAGGAATAAATCTGGTGGAAGTGGATGGGAATCGAACCGTGATAAGTCGGAGGTAAAGAGGAGGTTGATGTAGGGGAAAGAATTAACCGGCTATTAACTCAGATTCTTCTGCCTACTCACTTTTCGGGAGGGGGTTGGAAGGTTTATAAAGACGCACCGATTTAAGATCATCATATCGATTGCCCTTTTTGATTTGTTCCGCTTTTGCCAGAATTTCAGCATCTTCTTCGCAGCTTGCCTGAACGATTTCAGTCCGGAGAGCATAACCGTCCCCAAACATTGCAATATATGAATACAGTTTCATTTTTTCACCTTTTTCTTAAATTTAAAGAAAGTTAAAGACAGATTAAAGGCTTTGTCTAGCAAAACGGCAGAATTTACAAAGAAAATAGCTAAACTCTAACTTTGAATGTGTGACATCTTTCGAGGGCAGGTTACTCTTTCCGTTGATCATCCTATTGCTT
>CAYXFF010000158.1:0-1940 GCA_964464185.1 uncultured Syntrophaceae bacterium
CCATGGGAAATACAGGCTCTGGCTCAGGGAGAACGGCCACATCCTGACCCTCTGATAAAAGACAGCGGACTCTCAAATGACGATTTTAAACGCGGTTTGTTTCATGACAAGGAAGGGGGAGAAATATCAACCGCAGGTTCGCGGATGAGGATCCTTCAACACCATGTCGATGATGCACTGCTTGATTCTCGCGGCGTAGGTTTGAAAATCAAAGGCCTTGTCATCGATGAGGTGCTGTATGATGGTGTGCTGAACCATGGACACACAAAGAGTGGTGGTATACTGGACATCCATATCTTTGAAAACGTCCCTCTCCATTCCCGCCTTCAAAATGATGGACAGTTCATTCCGATATCCCTGGTACAGTTTCTGAATCATCTGACGTATGTTCTTGTTTCGCTTCAATTGCGTCCAGAACTCGAAGAGGAGATAAAAATAATCCTTTTCCTTTTCAAAAAGGAGAAAGCTCTGGTCGATAAATATTTCCAGCTTTCCCATGGGATCTTCCGCTTTTTCAAGCTGCTGCAGCAGATTATCCCTTACATTTCTCTGCGTTTCCCTGAAAACATTGAGGAGGAGATTTTGTTTGTTCTTGAAGTAATAGAGGATCAGCCCTGTAGACAAACCCGCTTCCCTGGCTATGTCCATGATGGTAAAGTCGTAATACCCCTTCTGACTCACCACCTTGTAAGCCACGGCCGTGATTTGATCCCGGCGAATCTGGGTTAATACCTTTTTATTGTTTTTTATCTTTTTTCCGTTAACGATCATTACTTTTTGACCTTTTTCCATCATCCAAACTGCCCATAGCTCTCTACAGATTGCCTCGCCAATTGTCAAGCAAATGTCAGGATCCTGAAACAAGGGGCATCGGTTTGCTGAGATGCGTTTGACGATGCCCCTTTGTTTCAACGGAGTCCGGATACGCGACAGCGGCTGTCGATCGTTTATCCTTCCTGTTTCTTCGCGTGCTCGACCCGGAGTTCTCTTTTCAGAATTTTACCGCTGGCCGTCATGGGCAATGAAGATCTGACGAAGATCTTTTTGGGAACCTTGTATCCCGCCATGTTCTGTTTGCAGAAGGCGATGACGTCCTCTTCGGTCACCTCAGCACCGGGTTTCGGAACAATGTGAGCTGCCACCACCTCCATCCAGTAGGGGTCCGGCAGTCCGATGACCGCCGCCATGGCCACCTTCGGATGACGGAGCAGGAGCCCTTCCACTTCCTGGGAGGAGACATTTTCGCCGCCCGTCTTTATCATGTCCTTCTTGCGGTCCACAAAATAGACCCATCCTTCCTCGTCCATGTACCCCAGGTCACCCGTATGGAGCCAGCCGTTTGCCAGGGTCTTCTTTGTGATGTCGTCCTTCTTCCAGTATCCTTTCATGACCGCCGCGCTCCGGATGACCAGCTCCCCGATCTGTCCGGGAGGAACTTCCTGATCGTTGTCATCAAAGACCTTGACGGCTACGGCCGTGTCGGGAACACCTATGGCGTTCATCTTCCGGTCGAATTCCTCCGGGAAGGAGGTGGTCCCCACGGGGGTGCTCTCTGTCTGACCCCAGTAATTCCGCCACTGGATATTGGGATTGATAGATTTCCACCTTTCGATCACCACCATGGGAATCACAGCCCCAAAGGACACGAACTTTTTCAATGAGGAAATATCGTATTTTTCGAATCCGGGAAGACTGGGAATAGCCGCATACAGGGTCGGCGGGTAGACCCAGTAGGTGAGTTTTTCTCTCTGTGTAACTTCCAGGGTCTGGATCGGGTTCGGGGCGTAGGCAAGAAATATTCTTCCACCCGTCGCCAGAACGCCCATGAGCACCGTGTTGCCTGCCACGTGAAAGAGCGGGATATCCAGAATGAAGGCGTCATCACGCCGAAATTCACAGTCCGGTATGAAATGCAGGAGGGACATGAAATAATTGAGGTG
>CAYXFF010000158.1:2040-4073 GCA_964464185.1 uncultured Syntrophaceae bacterium
ACAACGGAATCCTCAACGAAGAAGGCCTTCGGCTCGGCATCGCCGATGATGTAAGCGATTTCTTCCCCCTTGAGCATGAAATTCAGGGGAACACTCACCGCACCGATCTTGGCCAGGCCGAAGTAGCAATAAAGATAGTTCAGGCAATTGTGGGTCATGAAGGCCACGCGGTCGCCCCGCTTGATTCCCATGGCCAGGAAGGCGTTCGCCGCCATCCGGCTCTTTTCGTTCAGCGTCCGGTAACTGACCCTTTCCTTGTCCGTCATGAGAAAAACCCGGTCCCTGAACCGGTCCGCCGATCTCGTTACCAGATCGCCGATAACCGCCCGCCGCAAAAGATTTTCATGCATAGGATCTAAAATCATAAACGCCTCCTTTCTCGTTTGATCTGACCGTTTATTGTTTTTTCAGCTTTGCCCAATTTTTCGCAATATTAACCCGTTTCTTAAAAAGGAAAAATCATTTTGTGATTCCGCAAAGCCGTTTGGCCGATTGCAGGGCCTCTTTGCGGTAAGGCATAACCTGCGAGAACTCATAAAGCAGCATTTTGCAGGCCTGACCGGACCCGCCGCCATGGGTGGCGGAATGGAGAATGGACCCGAGTCCCCAGGAGATATTTTCGATGAGCCGGACGATCCGGATTCGATGCTCGGCCGGGGTATCGTCAACGCCCTTCACGAATCTTTCCAGATAGCGGGCGATCTCCGGGTTTTTCAATTCCTTCTCGCCGGGACAGCAGGCCAGTATGCCCCCCGTGATGTCTTCGGCCAGACGAATCAGGTCGTAAACGGCTTTCGAGATATAATACTTGGCATTGTTGGCCAGCACGGGATCGGGAAGATAACCTGAGCCGGGCAGCTCAAATCCACGAGCGGCAGCGGCGATGCCGCATGAAAACATGGTTTCGGAGATGGCGATCATGTCGCTCAGTTTGTCCTTGACGTGAGAAGCATTCCTCAAGCCGTTGTTGGCCGCCATCAGCTCCGTCGCGGCGATCAGTATGTCCGCCCAGCCCGATTTGCATCCCCCCGTCGTCGGCCGGTGGCAGGCACCGAACATGTTATTGAATTCATCGAGATACTCCACCTCTCCGCACATGAATACCCGCTCCCAGGGAACGAAAACGTCGTTGAAAATCACGACGCACTCATGAACACCGTACTTGATGTTCCCCAGATCAATTTCCGCCCCTTCCGTCCTCCGGTCATCCTGGGGCTGTCTGACCGAAATGTGGATGAGACCCGGGGCGTCGCCCGGCACGGCGCAGACCACCGTGTAATCTTCATCACCGGGCCGGTGAGTGGTGCAGGGAAGGACCAGTTTTTCATGGGACAGGATGGCGCCCGTCTGGCAGAGCTTGGCGCCCCGAAGAACGATCCCGTCTTTATTTTTATCCACAACCCTCAAGTACATTTCGGGGTCCGGCTGCTTGCAGGCTTGAATGCGCCGGTCTCCCTTCGGATCAGTAATCGCCGGACAGCCCAGAAGGTCTTCCTTCTGCATCATCTTGATCCAGTTCAGGGCGTTTTCATGGTAGCGGGTTCCCTTGTCCTTATCGATCTTCCGGGTGGTATGGAGCAGCGGGGCGAAAATATTCTGCGCACAGCGGAAGGAACAGCATCCCAGGTAACGGTTGGCATATCGGGTAATGCTTACCTTGCGAATGAGATCCTCTTTGCTTTGCGGAACATGCTGAAAGCGGGAGATCGTTTCTCCCGTCAGGTGGGATTTCGTAAGAAACTGATCCTTAAGCTCTGGTTTAAAGGCAAAATCATAGGTTTCCGCCACGGCATCAATCGCCGGCCTGATCTGGGGATGATCGTAAATATTTGTGATCTTTCCGCCATCAATGTACAGCTCGAAATTCATAGCTTTAATGCTTTCAATATACTCCTTGCCCGTTTTCATATTCTGACCTCCTGAAATGATTAATCCGGGGTAAATGAATGGCCGTGCAACAAATTGAACGACCGTTCAGTTGACTATTTAGAGGAAGCCGAAACATATGTCAATCGTTTTTTCAGAGAGACATT
>CAYXFF010000159.1:0-4070 GCA_964464185.1 uncultured Syntrophaceae bacterium
GTATTGGCATCATTGATGATCTTATTCACAAGCTGCATGATCACGCTGTCGGACTCCGATACAAGGTCTTCTTCATCTTCTTCCCTGTCTTCAGCTATATCCAGCCTGCCGAGCATCTCCGTGATCGACTCATCGCCCTCACCGGAACGGTAAAACTGTTGTATATATTTTAATATGTCCTCCCTCAAAGCCACATCATATTCTATCGTTTTTGATTTCAGGAGATTTTCGATGGTATCTCTTTTTAAAATATTATTGGGATCATCGACGAGCACCCTTATCTTTCCGTCTGACTTTTCAAGAGGAACCCACAACTCACGGCGGAGATATTCCTGTCTGAGATTCCTCAAAAGCTCTCCCGGTATGGGTTTCCGCTCATCATACTCAAAAAACTTACACCGGTAATACTCCTCCAGAGACTTGCCGACATCCCCTTTTGTTACTTTGAACTTTCTCATCAGGTATTCTTCCATGGTCTCATTGGCCTTTCGAGCCTCCTGCCAGGAATTTTCCAGATCCTTGTCGGTGATAAAGCCCCTTGTAACAAGGTAATCGAATCTCGTCTTTCTTCGTCTCGATACCCTCTGCTGGTTATAAAAAGCTATTCCCAGAACTTCTGCTATTTCTTCGAGAAAAGTTTGTTCCTCTTCGGAAAACTTTCCACCGCCTTTCCTGTTAATGATTTGAATGACCCCCATCAATGACTGCTCATACATGACGGGGACTGCAAGCACTTGGGTCGTTTTGAAGCCTGTTTTCTTGTCCCAACTGTCATCAAAACCGAGCCCTTTATCTATTTTCTTCAATTCGTCCCGGTCATAGGCATCTGCAATATTGACAGGCTTTTGCATGTTGGCAACATATCCCGCTATGCTTGAATTATTTATGGGTACACGTATTTCCGCGAGCTTGCTGCCCGCCAGAAACATGGAATAGATTTCCTTCTTCGTCAAGTCTGCCACGTAAATGGTCAGGGCATATGCGCTGAACAGATTCAAGATTCCTTCTCTCAAGTCCACAAGAATCTGCTTGATATTCTGAGCCGCATGAATGCGATTGGTGATATTCACCAATGCATTGCGAAGTGCCAGTTGCTCCTCCAACTCTGACATTTGCGGCTTGATGGCCTTATCGTTCATACCCTAATTCCTTCAAAATCAATGCATGAGATTTAAATATCCGTTCACCAACGAGACTTTTGAAGTCAGCCCGACCAGTCGAAAACCATACTTTACGACTTTGTATAAGAACAAAATTTTCAGATATAATCAATAAAAACTTGAATATATGAAAAAATTACTATATGTCGTCCCTTGAGATGAGCGTTTTCATAAAAGTCACAGTAGACACATACAGGCGTTATTTCGATGATGCGCACGTAACCGCTTCTTAAATAATGCCCCCGAGCAGGAAATGACAGCCTGAATCCAGTCATGAAGATTCTCTTTGTGTGCACCGCCAATATCTCCCGCAGCTTCATGGCGGAACGGATTCTTAAGTCAAGACTTAAGCAAAAGAATCGTTTCGATGTGGAGGTATCTTCAGCCGCGCTCTATGATATGAATGAATCCGCTGGAGACCCGCCAGCGGTAAAAATCCTTGAGGAAAACGGTTTTGACGGTTCTGGCCATCATTCGAGACTTTTGTCGGAGGAACTGATTGATGGCGCCGACAAGGTAATCGTGATGGAAGAGAGTCACCGCAAACACATTCTGGAAATATTTCCAGAAAGAGAAATTAAAATTTTTTTAATGAAATCATTCTCGCCCTTTTTCGACAAGATGAACTCCGACATCAAAGACTGCCACGGGAAGTCGCCTTACCATTTAAGGCTGTGCTTTGCCGAAATATATGATTCCATTGAGGGATTACTAAAATGTATCTAGAGTATTGGGGCTTGAAGGAATTTCCATTTGAGAACGTGCCGGATCCGAAATTCATGTATTTTTCCCCGGATTTCGAAGAGGCACTCATCAGGCTTCTCTACGCTGTGGAAAGGAAAAAAGGCGCCGCTCTTTTAACCGGTGAAGTGGGCTGCGGAAAGACGACATTGAGCAGGGTCCTCATCCAGCGACTTTCAGAAAATAACGCCGATATAAGCCTTATCACAAACCCAAGTCTTGATCCTCCCGATTTTCTTAAGGAAATACTCTACCAATTCGGGATCAGCCCCGCCGTGAACTCTACAAAATCGGATCTTCTGAGCATGCTGAATTCAAGAATGCTTGAAAACATGAGGGAAGAAAAGATTACGGTTCTCATCATCGACGAAGCTCAGGTCATTTCAACGGCAACATTTGAAGAAGTCAGGCTGCTTTTGAATTTTCAATTGAACGACAGGTTTCTTCTCACGCTGATTCTCATCGGTCAGCCGGAGCTCAGAGATATCATCAGGGAGATCAAGCAGCTCGATCAGAGGATCGCCATAAAATATCACTTAACGCCTTTGACTTTCGATGACACCGTCAAATACATCCGGACGCGCTTAAAAGTCGCCGGCGCGGAAAAGGATGTCTTCACACTGGAAGCCATTGATGAGATCTTCCGCAGTTCAATGGGTATTCCAAGAAAAATAAACAATATATGCGATATGAGCCTGATGATCGGATTTGTCTCTAAATCTCATATAATCGATTCCGGTGTGACCAGGAAAGTAATCAAGGATCTTTCCTCCGATTAGCCACGAAGACCAGGGAGATCCGAGAGCCGTCCATGGCTTTCTCTGGATATATTTCCCTCTGAGTGCTTTATTGATCCGTTATTTACTTCGATTTTCCTCTGGGGATTTCTTCCTGCGATACGCCGTCCACGATAAAAAAGAGGGGATTCTGGGAAAGCTTTATTACGATATTGTCAAATACTTTATTGCCGTCACCGTCGAACATTATCTTCACGTCAGGCCTCAGCGGATGGTTCTTGTCGTTGGCAACCACTTCCGCAATAGCCTTGTTATTCAGGAGAACATAACTCCCGGGTGGATAGAGAGATATTTCCTGAAGAAATACTTTTATGACGAAGGGTGCAAAGAGAGCGTTTTTCTGCTTGATCAACTCCTTGGCGGAAAGAGGCTGTAGAAGCGCCTTCCGATAAGGACGATGATGGGTCATGGCTTCATAACTGTCCGTGATTGCGACTATCCTGGCAAGCTCATTAATATCTTTTCCCTGCAGACCGCGGGGGTAACCCTGGCCGCCTTCCCTCTCATGGTGTTCATAAGCAACGACAGAAAGAGATGGATAACTCCCGCTGAATGCTTTTAGAATATCTCTTCCCATATCAGGATGCGTTTGTATGATATCCACTTCCTGTCCCGTTAATTTTTCCCGTTTCAGTTTTATGCTGTCCGGAATTCTGAACATACCTGTGTCGTGCAGCAATGAGCCCAGCCCGAGTTCAATCAGTTTTTCACCTGGATATCCCAA
Source organism: uncultured Syntrophaceae bacterium (assembly GCA_964464185.1). Taxonomy (GTDB): domain Bacteria; phylum Desulfobacterota; class Syntrophia; order Syntrophales; family UBA4778; genus UBA4054. The sequence goes on from CAYXFF010000159.1 coordinate 3,423, forward strand.
TCCGAAACCCAGTTTGATGGCATAGATCGCGACATTCGTCTGATGAGAAATATTATAATCTTCCTCTTCAATCGTTTTGGTGGTCAAAAGATAAAGGGCTTCGATTCGCTGACGCGATTCGATCATTCTCTCAACAATGTTTCTGGCCTGCTGTATCTCGAAACGCTGGTTTGCTATGATTTTTCCCTTAATCGTTTCGAGATAATATCTCGCCTCGTCATACAGCCCCTTCACGTCCACTGACGTCTGCTCTATAGATATTGACTCCGACTTAAGGGACTCTCCCTTTTTGTCTTCGGGAAGCATCTCTTCATTTTTTAAACCAACCGTCTCACGGCGGATTTTGCTGAACTGAATTGCGAGTTCAGATGTGCGGATCTTTTCATCTTTCCTCAATAGGTCCGGATCCGAATCTTTCACCGTCACAACTGTAGATGACTTGTGCAATTCCTTTTGTTTGAGCCGTTTATACTCCTCGAGGTCATTCAGGTTTGAATCCTTCGAAAGAAGGAACTTTCCTTCATCGGTCACATCCTTCTCCGACCGAACAGTCGAATCTTTGGACACCGCATTTCCTCGCGCAACCAGTTTGCTTTTTAATTTGAGGGCGTCAAGATCGCTGAAACGCAACGGACCGTCTTCTGATTT
>CAYXFF010000160.1:0-1897 GCA_964464185.1 uncultured Syntrophaceae bacterium
AGACCCCCGATCTGGTCGAGGGCATGCTTGATCTGGAATCCAGTCCTTTTCTGGGTAGGGGTGCCTTCAGGCGCCCTAAAAACCCCAGTTATGCTCCGGGAGGCTGAAGCCTCCTCTACCCATCGGCGAGGGAAGATATTCAGTCATATTAAACAGGGTTGACGGCAAGAGGAGCTTTAGCCCTTTGCCCTTGGCCTTTAGCCATTAACTTTGAAAGGAGGAGGCATATGGCAGAGGAATCCATTTACTTGAAGAAGCCCTGGCTGAAGTCTTATGAGGAAGGGGTGCCCGAATTCATCACCTACGAAGAAATAACCATGCCGGATATCCTTGACAGGACAGCAAAAGTATTTCCCAACAACCCGGCCCTCATCTTTCAAGGTTACACACTCACGTATGGGGGATTGAAAGACATGGTGGACCGCTTCGCGACATGCCTTACGGATTTCGGAGTCAAGCAGGGAGACGCCGTGGCCATCCTTCTCCCGAACCTCATCCCCTGTGTCGCGGCCTACTACGCCATCATGAGAATCGGCGCCATAACGGTCATGAACAATCCGCTTTATTCCGACCGGGAACTGGAACACCAGTTCAATGATTCCGGATCGAGGGTCCTCGTCACGCTGGATCTTCTTGGAAACCGAATGATTGATCTGCGACCAAAGACGAAGATCAAGCAGATTGTTTACACATCGATAGGTGACTATCTGCCGTTTCCAAAAAACCTTCTTTTTCCGCTCGTGGCAAAAAAGAAGAAGATGGCCGCGGACGTGAAACCCGCCGCCGATATTTACAAATGGAAAGATTGCATTGCCAAGTATCCGCCCTCACCTCCGAGACCGAAGATCGGATTTGAGGACGTGGCCATGTACCAGTATACCGGCGGCACGACGGGCGTTTCAAAGGGAGTCATGCTGACCCATGCCAATCTCAGCAAACAGGCGCAGCAGATAGAAGCGTGGTTCCCCACGATGAAGAGAGGGCAGGAAATCATGCTGGGAGCCCTTCCCTTTTTCCATGTTTTCGGCCTTTCCACTGCCATGAACCACGCCATCAATATGGGCTGGTCAGATGTCCTCGTACCGCGGCCCCAGCCGGAACCCCTGCTCGAGACCATAAGCAAATTCAGGCCCACCTTCGCTCCCCTGGTTCCAACCATGTATATCGGGATGCTGAATCATCCCGATGTTAAGAAGACGGACATGACCTGTCTCAAGGGATGTTTTTCAGGAAGCGCACCGCTCCCTGTCGAGGTGATCCGGGATTTTGAAGCTGCCACGGGCGCTGTGATTGTTGAGGGCTTTGGGTTGACGGAAACGACGCCGGTCACCCACGTGAATCCCTTTGCCGGCGGAGCCCGCAAGGTGGGGAGCATCGGTGTTCCCATCTCCGATACCCTGGTTCGCGTCGTGGATCTTGAGACAGGCCTTACAGATCTTCCTGTGGGCGAGGCGGGAGAGGTCATCATCAAGGGTCCCCAGGTCATGAAGGGCTACCTGAACAAGCCGGAGGAAACGGCCAACATGATCCGGGACGGATGGTGTTATACCGGGGACATCGGGAAAATGGATGAAGACGGTTACTTCTATATCGTGGACCGCAAGAAAGACATGATCATATCCGGCGGCTTCAATATCTACCCGAGGGATATTGATGAGGTCTTTTACGAGCATCCCAAGGTGCAGGAAGCCTGCAGCATCGGCGTCCCGGATCCGAAGCGCGGAGAGAACGTCAAAGTCTTCGTTGTTTTGAAAGAGGGCCAAACGGCCACGCAGGAAGAGCTGATCGAGTTTTGCAAGACGAAACTCGCAACATTCAAACTGCCGTCGGAAATTGAGTTCCGGACGGAGCTTCCCAAATCGACTGTGGGAAAGATTCTTCGCAAACAGCTTCGCGC
>CAYXFF010000160.1:1997-3948 GCA_964464185.1 uncultured Syntrophaceae bacterium
ATCATCTATCATACCCAGACGGGCAACACGGAAAAGATGGCGCTGGCTGTTGCAGAAGGTGCCCGCAGCATAGAGGACACGGAAGTCATCTTGAAAAAAGCGGGCGATGCAATGCTTGAGGATCTGCTGAATGCTGACGGCCTTGCCATCGGGACCCCGGAGAATTTTGGTTACATGTCCGGTGTGGTAAAGGATTTTTTTGACCGGACTTTTTATCCTTCGCAGCAGCAGTCCGAACGAGTTTTCCGTAAGCCCTATGTCGTGTTCATCAGCGCAGGGAATGACGGGACAGGCGCCCTGACAAGCATTGAAAGAATCGCCCTGGGATATAAGTTCAAGAAGGTTTACGAACCCGTCATTTCCCGAAAAAGGTTGACGGAAGAGGATCTCGAGAAATGCCGTGAACTGGGCAAGATCCTGGCGGGCGGTTGCGCGGCGGGAATATACTAGGCTCCGAATTTTTCGAGGCGTTGGGCGTGGGCCAGGGCGAGTCCCATGAGATAGACCATGGGCATCCTGCCCAATCCTCCCGATATGCAATCCCTTTCACCGAAGCGTTCCACACGATCCGGCCTGCAGGTTTTGGAGGAGAGCATCACGGGAACGGGATGCCAACTGTGGGAGGCAAGAGCCGAAGGTGTGGAATGGTCTCCCGTCACGACCAGGACATCAGGACCAAGGTTCGTGATCATGGGGACAAGGGCATCCACGTCTTCGATGACTTTCACCTTGGCGTCGAAATCCCCGTCTTCTCCCCGCGAGTCCGTTGGTTTGATGTGAACGAAGAAGAAATCGTATTTTAAGAAATTTTTCTGAAGGACTGAAATCTCATCCTTTATAGTTTCCGTCTGCTCGGCGATATCCATTCCCAGGAGCCTTGCGATGCCCTTGTACATGGGATAACCGGCTATTGCCAGAGCGTTCAGTTTGAACCTTTCCTTGAGACCTGGAAAGCTGCGATGCCGGGCGTAGCCCCGGAGCAGGATCATGTTCGCCTTCTTCTCGTCCGAGAGGATATCTTTTGTCTTTCCGATCAATTCAACCAGCAGGTCTGATGTTCCCTGTGCTTCGGGCAATAGAGCTCTTGGAGTGATTGGCGCAATTCCTGTCCTCTGCGGATCCGTTTCTTCAATCTCTTCATGCAGGTGATCGCCTCGTAAAACGAGGAGCGCCCGGTGCTCCTTAACAGGCTTGAAAATGACCTCGACTCCTGATTCCAGCCGAACATTTTTCTGGAGTTTTTCACAGATCCGCTTGTTCGTTTCGTTATCGATCCTGCCGGCACGGCGGTCTGTGACAAGCCCGCTTTTGTCGATCGTGGCAAAGTTGATGCGGATCAGGAGATCTCTGTTCGTCATGGGAAAATCAATTCCCGCAGCCTCAAGGATTCCCCTTCCCACATTGTTTTTGATTGGGTCGCAGCCGAAGAGGGCGAAGTGGGCAGGCCCGCTGCCGGGCGTTATTCCCGGTCCTACCGGATCGAGAAGTCCGCAGACGGATTGCCTGGCGATTTCATCGAGATGAGGCGTCTGTGCCGTTTCAAGCTCGGTCCCCAACTTTCCGGGCACAGGAATGCCGCCGAGACCGTCCATGACCAGAAAAATGATTTTCGTTGTATTCTCGACAACCAGCGAATCGATGAGATTAGGATGCATAACGTCTCCAAAATGGGCTAAGGGCCAAGGGCGAAAGGTTAAAGGAGAAACAATTGAATCAAGAAATCATCCCTTAGCCCTTTGCCTTTAGCCATTTGCCGTGAAAAAAGGCGAGTGGGATTCCACTCGCCTTTTTTCACTTGTTGTTATCTCGCGCTCAGGAGCTTTCTCGCAATGACCACTCTCTGAATCTCGTTGGTGCCTTCATAGATCTGGCAGATCTTCGCGTCTCTCATGTGGCGCTCTGCCGGATATTCTTTGCAGTAGCCGTAACCGCCGAAGATCTGGACGCCCTC
>CAYXFF010000161.1:0-3940 GCA_964464185.1 uncultured Syntrophaceae bacterium
GGATGCGATCCTTCTTTCGCCCGCCACCTTCAGGGCCAGTTTATCGGCGAGCCTTGCGGAAATATTGTCTATGCCCTCCGTGATCGTCCCCTGCGCGAAGATTCCCTGTACGATCTGGCCTGACCGGATATCAATGACCTTCGAATCCATGCTCAGTGTTTTCCCCAACTGGGAAAGACTCCCGATGATGACGTAATCGGCTTCGATGGCCCGCCCTGTTTTAAGCGCCAGATTTTCATCGATATGTTTCCCGACGACATATTTCGCGAAGGCGTCCTGGGAGATGATCCGGACGGATCTCGTTCTTAATAATTCATTCTGCACCGCTTCGCTGATCTGCTTCTGCAAGGCGGCCGGTTCCTTCTCGCTGTAAATATCGAAGGGGAAAAGGGCGACTTTTTTCAGCTCTTCTCCTGAGGCGGGAGAGAACAGAAACACGCAGGAAATGAAAAGGAGAACAACGCTTGCCGCTGTCGAACAGATTTTCTTTTTCACTGGATCCGGATCTTTCCGTCCTGCAAACCGATGCTGCGGGACATGCGTTTAGACAACAACGGGTTATGGGTTACCACGATCAGCGTGATCCCTCTTTCTTTATTGAGAGAAAGCAGTATATCCTCTATCTTTTTTCCCGTTTCCGTGTCAAGATTTCCCGTGGGTTCGTCGGCAAGGATAATCCCGGGTTCCATGACGAGCGCCCTCGCAACGGCGACCCGCTGCTGTTCTCCCCCGGAAAGTTCTCCCGGTTTGTGCGTCATCCTGTCACCAAGACCCACTTCCTTCAAGACCTGTTCCGCCCTGCTCCTGGCCTTCTGCCCCGTCATGCCGCTGATCAGGACGGGCATCATGACATTCTCCAGGCTGTTGAACTCCGGCATGAGGTGATGAAACTGGAAGACAAAACCGATCGTCCTGTTTCTGAAGGCCGCCAATCTCGCGTCATCCCATTCGAAGACATTGTTTTCGCCGATGAGCACCTGGCCCGATGTCGGACGATCCAGTGTTCCGAGGATATGAATAAGGGTGCTTTTTCCGGCCCCGGAAACGCCCACGATCGAAAGAGATTCACCCTTTCCGACTTCAAGGTCCATATCCTTCAGGACCTCGATCTTGCTGCCGTCTTTGATGAAGGTCTTATTCAGTTTACTGATTTTGATCATAATAATAATCGGGCATCGGGCATTGGACGTCAGGCATTGGGCGCTTGTTGCGTCTATAACGTCCATTGCGTTCGTAGCGTTCATTAAAACTGTGAAGCGTGAAGCGTAAGGCGTAAGGCGTAAAGTGTAAAACCAATGACTTCGCATCTTCCCAGCTTCTTAACTTCCCATCTTCGATCTTTATTCGTACCTCAGCGCCTCGGCCGGATCGATGCGGGAGGCGTGTCTTGAAGGATAAATCGTCGCGATCAGGCTTATTAACATGGTTGCGATCACAATCACAAGGACATCCGTGTAGTTGACCTGCGAGGGCAGGGCGTTGAGATAGTACACATCCCCGGGTAGTATCTTGAATCCAAAGGATTTTTCGATAAAGAGGGATATCTTCTCCAGGTTCAGGGCGACGGCGAGACCGCCGGCGCAGCCGAGAACAGTGCCCACGGCGCCGATGATGATGCCCTGCAGGATGAATATCTTCATGATGCTGTTTGAAGTCGCCCCCATGGATTTGAGTATGGCGATGTCCTTGTTCTTTTCCATGACGACCATGATGAGGGTTGAAATGATATTGAAAGCGGCGACGAGCACGATCAAAGTGAGAATGATGAACATGACCCGTTTTTCAAGTTTCAGGGCTGAGAAGAGGTTTTTGTTCATCTGCATCCAGTCCCTGACCCAGTAAGGGAATCCAAGTTTCCGCTCCACCTCTTTCGCGATCGCCCTCGCCTGGTAGATGTCGTCCACCTTGATCTCCAGGCCCGTCACGAGGCCCTTCAGGTTGAGGAAATCCTGGCTTTCCCGGAGAGAGGCATAAGCGAGCGATGAGTCGTACTCATAAAAACCTGAATCGAATATCCCAACGATAAGAAATCTTTTCATCCTCGGCATCATACCCATTGGAGTGGAAATTCCCATGGGGGAGACGATGTCGACGGTGTCGAAGAGAGAGAGCCCCAGATTTTTTGCCAGTTCCTTTCCCACCACGATTCCCGGAAGATTTGCGAGAGCCGGGGAGACCTTGAGAGTGCTCTGCCCCTTTTCAGAAAGGTAGTCCAGCCGTCCTTCCTCCATCTTTCCGAGGTTGATGACTTTGAGAGCGCTTTCGGGATCAAGGCCGCGCAGGACGACACCGCTCACCCTTTCCCCGCTTTTCAGCATGACCTGGCTGTAAATGAAGGGGGTGGACGCGACAACCCCCTTCACCGTCTTTACTTCTTCCCGGATCTTCTCATATTCCTTCATCGGTCCGGTGTATTTCATGAGCACGATATGAGAATTGATACCGAGGATCTTGTTTCTGAGCTCCGTTTCAAAACCGTTCATCACGCCGAGCACGATGATCAGGGCGGCAACACCGAGGAATATGCCTGCGATGGAGATGAAGGTGATGATGGACAGAAAGACCTGTTTTCTTTTTGCCCTGAGGTAGCGGAAGCTGATGAAAAGTTCATATCCCATACGTTTTTGACAAACCCTAAATCCTAAATTCTAAACCATTGAAAAATTCAAATCGAAAGATCAGGCCGTGCCATTTTTGAGTTTTGAAATTCGATGTTTCGATATGCGGGTAGGGGAGCCTTCAGGCTCCCAATGGCAGGGAGCGTAAACACTCTCCTGCCCTGTAACTTTGTCCCATCTTCTCAGCTTCCCAGCTTCTCATCTTCGATCTTTTCCCCGTCCGCTTCCTGTTCCTTGCCTGTCTTGCTCCTCATGTGGGGAAAGAGGATGACATCCCGAATCGAAGCGGAGTCCGTCAGAATCATGACAAGCCTGTCGATCCCGATACCTTCGCCTGCCGCGGGCGGCATCCCGTACTCCAGGGCGCGGATGTAATCTTCATCCATGCCGTGGGCCTCTTCGTCTCCCGCTTCACGCTCTTTGAGCTGAGTTGTGAAGCGCTCCCTCTGATCAACGGGGTCATTGAGCTCGGAGAAGGCGTTGGCGATCTCCTTGCCGTCGATGTAAAGCTCAAAGCGGTCTACGATGGAAGGATCGGACTCGTTTTTTCTCGCCAGGGGCGACACTTCTATGGGGTAACTCGTGATGAAGGTCGGTTGAATCAGGCGGCTCTCAACGAGTTCTTCAAAAACGGCCATCATCACCTTTCCCGGTGAGTCATCGTCATCCACCCCGAGTTTCAGGTCCTTCGCGAATTCAAGAAATTTTTTGCTGTTGTTCAGGGTGTCTTCGTCCACCCCGCCCCATTTCAGGATAGACTCCCTGACCGTCAGCCGCTGCCAGGGAGGTGTGAAGTCAAGTTCCCGGCCCTGATAGGGTATCTTCAAAGAACCGAAGAGTTCCCGGCAGATGCGGGTGATCAGTTCCTCCGTCAGGAGCATTAGGTCTTCATAGGTGGCATAGGCCTGGTAAAACTCCATCATGGTGAATTCCGGGTTGTGCTGGGTGGAAACCCCTTCGTTTCTGAAATTCCGGTTGATCTCGTAGACACGCTCCAGCCCCCCCACCAGGAGACGTTTGAGATAGAGCTCCGGAGCGATCCGCAGGTAGAAATCCATCCCCAGGGCGTTGTGGTACGTCACGAAAGGCCGCGCCGCCGCTCCCCCGGCCATGGGCTGCATCATGGGCGTCTCCACCTCGAGGAAGTCTCTCTCCTGCATGAATTTCCGGATCATTTCGATAATCCGGCTTCGCTTCACGAAGACATCGGCCACTTTCGGATTGACCGTGAGGTCGAGATAGCGTTGTCTGTATCTCAGCTCCGTATCGGTGAGCCCGTGCCATTTCTCCGGCATCGGATTCATTGCCTTTGAAAGAAGCCT
>CAYXFF010000162.1:0-2041 GCA_964464185.1 uncultured Syntrophaceae bacterium
ACGACTCATTCCTCAGGACTTCGGGGGCCTTGCATCTAAACGTTTTTGAACAGCCCGCAAAATAAATGGAATGGGCGCCTGAAGGCGCCCATTTTGCAACCTCATGAAGGCCTGTTTTTTTATCCTGCGCTATAGATCATCCAGATTCATGCCTATCACTTCGATGACGGCCAGATAAAGACGCTTCAGAGTTTCTTCATCTACCTGCATCAAAGGACCCTCCGTTAAACGCCTGTTGTCGATGGCCCTGATCTGGTCCACGAGCATATCGGAATCCTTCGCAAGCCTACCTCTTGCTTTGATTCTCAACCTCAGGGGCTCGGCGTCTTTGACCAGGTTTGTCGTAAGCGGCACGACAAGAGTGGAAGGGTGCTCGGCATCCAGCAGGGCCTGATGTTGAAGAATGAGAACCGGGCGGGTCTTCCCCGGCTCCGTGCCCTTTTTCGGGTTAAGATTCGCCAGCCATATTGAGCCGTGCTTAATATTCCGGGTCATGCTCGATCTCACTGAATTCGGCGTTCGCTTTCATGCTTTCTTCCCGCACCCTTAAACTGAGCCTCATCAGCCTTTCCCGGTGCCGTTTGCCCTTCACGGCCTTATTCATGGCCGTGACCGCCCGGCGTACATACTCCGTCCTGGGAATTTTCAGCTCTTTCGCCAGGTGATCCATTTCCGTCAGCAGATGATCCGGAAGACGAATTGAAACGGTATTCATGTTTGTGCTCCATTATGTGTTATTATTTGCCATACTAACGGAAACAACGACATTCGTCAAGAGTAGAGATTACCAGGCCCGGCCCATTTTGGTCAGCAGAGCCCTGGCCTTCTGGTTTCCAAGTTTCGCGGAGACTCTCATATCCTTGATCGCCTTCTCATTCTGCCCAAGCTCCCCATAGGCGACCCCGCGCTGAAGGTACGCTTCGTCATCCTTCGGGTTCAGGTCAATGGTCTTCGTGAATTCAGCAACAGCCTCCCGGTAATTCCCTTTTTCGAATAAGGCGTCGCCCCGGCTTCTGTGAATCGCCGTGTCTTCGGATCCGGCTTCCACGGTTCCGGTCTGGACGTCCGGCGTCTTCTCTTTTTCAGCGGACGGATCATAGAACGCTTTGAGATGAACCAGTTTGGGATCCAGTTCAACAGCCCGGATGTAATCCGCTCTTGCTTCTTCGGGCCTGTTCAGTTTTCCGTAGGCAACCCCGCGACTGACGTAGGCCATGGCATACCGTGGATCCACTTCAATGGCCCGGGTATAATCGGCAATGGCTTCCTCGATCTTTCCCAGTTTATTGTACGAAGCACCCCGGCTGATATAGACCCCCGGCTCATCAGGGATCAGTTCGACGGCTTTGTCGTAATCAGCGATGGCCTCCTCGTATTTTCCAAGCTGGTGGAAGATGGCGCCCCGACTGATGTGGGCCTCGGCATACTTGTAGGTCAGCTCTTTCGCCGTATCATAACTTTCGGGCTTCTCCTCCTGCTTGTCCAGTTCCTCATAGACGACCTCCGCGCTGTAATAGTCCTCCGCGAATTCGGGATTCAATTCGATGGCCTTGTTGTAATCCGCCATGGCCTTATCGTGATCTCCTGATCCCTGATAGGCATCGCCCCGGCTGCTGTAAAATCCAGCATCTCCGGGGTTGAGCTCGATGGCCTTTGTGTAATCGGTAATGGCCTCTTTGTATTTTCCCGCGGCGGCAAGGGCGTCACCGCGATACCTGTAATGCTCCGCCTGTCCCGGTTCGAGTTCCATGGCCCTCGTGTAATCGGCTATGGCCTCTTCCTGGCGGCCCGCGGCGGCAAGGGCGATCCCGCGGTGCGTGTAAACAGCGGCCTCTCCGGGCTTGAGCTCGACGGCCCTCGTGTAATCGGCCACGGCCTCTTTGTATTTTCCCGCGGCGGCAAGGGCGTCACCGCGATACCTGTAATGCTCCGCCTGTCCCGGTTCGAGTTCCATGGCCCTCGTGTAATCGGCTATGGCCTCTTTGTATTTTCCCGCGGCGGCAAGGGCGATCCCGCGGCGCGCGTAAACAGCGGCCTCTCC
>CAYXFF010000162.1:2141-3928 GCA_964464185.1 uncultured Syntrophaceae bacterium
ATTTTCCCGCGGCGGCAAGGGCGATCCCGCGGCGCGCGTAAACAGCGGCCTCTCCAGGGTTGAGCTCAATGGCCTTCGTGTAATCGGCCACGGCCTGCTCATGATTGCTCAAACCTTCATAAAAAATGCCGCGGCGGAGATATGCCGTCGCATTATCCGTATGGAGCTCGATGGCTCTCGTGTAATCCCTGAATTCCTCTTCCAGAGAACCTCTTTTCCCGTGAATAATCCCCCGGCTGACATAGACGGAGGATTCTCCCGGCTTGAGCTCGATGGCCTTCGTGTAGTCGGCCAGCGCCTCCTCATACTTTTCCAGGGCGCCGTAGGCGTCTCCCCGGTACTGGTGGGTTTTCGGTTCTCCGGGGTTGAGCTCGATGGCCTTCGTGTAGTCGGCCACGGCATCGTCGTATCTGCCCGAAAGACCGCTGGCCATACCTCTGCTCAGGTAAGCCGACGCGTTTTCGGGGTTGAGCTCGATGGCCTTCGTGTAATCGGCCACTGCATCGTCACGGCGCCCCGCGGCCTCATGGGCATCCCCGCGGTACTGATAAACCACGGCCAGCCTCGGGTTCCGTTCAAGAGCACTCGTGTAATCCCTGAGCGCCTGTTCATCGTCTCCCAGTTTCCCGAAGATCATACCGCGGCTGAGATAGGCCATGGCATACTGGGGGGCGAGTTCGATGGCCCGGTTGAAATCCTTGAGGGCCGGCTCATAATTTTCCACCTTGCCGTACGCAATGCCCCTGCTGATATAAGCTCCGGCATCTTCGGGGATAAATTCAATGGCTCTCGTGAAATCCCGGATGGCTTTTTCATAATTTTCCACCTTCGCCTGGACGACGCCCCGGCTGATGTAAGCCTCGGCATACTTGTAGTTCAATTCGACGGTCCGTTCCTCTTCGGGCCGGCCCGCTTCCCGCCGGGAAGGGTCGGGGGTGTAATAATCATCCGTGTACCTGGGATCCAGTTCAATGGCCTTCGCGAAATCCCTGGCGGCGAGATCGCTCTTGCTCATGTTCCGGTAAGCGTTTCCGCGATGGATGTAAGCCTCGGCATATCCGGGGTCCAGCTGAAGGGCCCTGTCAAAATCCCGCATGGCTGCTTCTTCGTTCTCCAGGGTGACACGGAAGGTTCCGCGATCGGCGTATGCCGCCGCGTATCCCGGATTCAACTCAATGGCCTTGTTGATATCCTTCAGCGCGGCCTGGGACTCGTCCAGCTGCCAATAGGTTCCAGCGCGGTACCGGTACGCCTCCGCATCCTTCGGAGCGTCAGACAGGACCCGGTTGAAATCCTCCAGGGCCTTTTCATGACGGCCCGACACCGCGAAGCATATCCCCCTGCTCTTATGAGCCCGCACATCCCCGGGGCTGATCTCTATGGCGCGGTTGTAGTCCTCCAGGGCTCCTTCGTAATCTTCCCCTTGTCTGCGGGCATCCCCGCGATGGATGTACGTTTCCGCGTCTCCCGGATCCAGTTGAAGGATCCGGTTGAAATCCTCCAGGGCCTTTTCATGGTTGCCGCCGGCTCCGTAAAAGATCCCCCTGAGCTTGTAAGCCCCGGCGTCTCCGGGGTTGATTTCAATGGCACGGTTGTAATCCCTGATCTGCTGTTCCGGGTTTCCCAGTTCTCCGTAAGCGATCCCGCGATACTGATAGGCCTCGCCATCCTGCGGGTTCAGTTCGAGGGCCCGGGTATAGTCATCAACGGCCCGTTCGTAATTCTTTCTTTTCCCGTAAGCCATCCCGCGGCAGCGGTACGCTTCCCCGTCTTTCGGGTTCAGCTCG
>CAYXFF010000163.1:0-2655 GCA_964464185.1 uncultured Syntrophaceae bacterium
AAGGAGGAAGACGTGAATATAGTCGTATGTGTAAAGCAGGTTCCGGACACGGAAACCTTGATCAAGGTGAAACCCGACGGCTCCGGCATCGTGGAAGACGGCATCAAGTGGGTCATGAATCCCTATGATGAATACGGCGTGGAAGAGGCGCTGAAATGGAAAGAAAAACAGGGCGGCGATGTGACGATCATCTCTCTCGGTCCGGCAAGGATCATGGAAACGATCAGAACAGCCCTGGCCATGGGCGCCGATAAGGGGATACTGATTGACGATCCATCGCTTTCCGGCGCTGACGCCTTCACGACGGCCACAGCCTTGGCCGCTGCCATTAAAACAATACCCTATGACGTGATCTTCTGCGGCCAGAGGGCGATCGACGACGATTCCGGCCAGGTGGGCGCCGTGCTGGCGGAGCTGCTCGGAATTCCTTCGGTGACCATCATCACGAAAGCGGAAGTCGCAGACAAGACCGTTAAAGTTTTGAGACCCATTGAAGGCGCACAGCTCTCGATCCAGAGCCCGCTGCCCTGCGTGATCACCTGCCAGAAAGGGTTGAATGAGCCCCGCTATGCATCCCTCCCCGGGATCATGAAGGCAAAAAAGAAGCCCGTGGATATCAAGAACGCCGCGGCGCTGGGGATAACAGTGGATATGAAGGCAAAAGTCGTGAAAACAATACCGCCTCCGGCAAGGCCTCCTGGAAAAATCATCGAAGGCGAAGAGCCGGCTCAGAAAGCTGCGGCACTGGTCAAGCTGCTGAGAGAAGAGGCTAAGGTCATTTAACGGAAAAAGATCGGAGGTGAGTAAAATGGCAAAAGGTATATGGATAGTAGCAGAACAGAGAGACGGAGCCCTTCGCAAGGTCAGTTATGAGCTTGCCAGTGCGGCCCGGAAACTCGCAGACCAGCTGGGAGAAGAGGTGGGAGCCGTTCTCCTGGGCGGCCCCGGCGTTGAAGGGCTTGCCGGTCAGCTGGCGAAATACGGTGTTGATAAAGTATACGTGGCGGAGAACGCCGCGTTTGAGCCCTATACAACGGACGCCCACTCCTTGGCGATTACCACGGTAGTGAAGGCAAATGATCCTTCCATTCTCCTCCTTGCGGCATCGGCTCAGGGAAAAGATCTTTCCGCGCGGCTTGTCGGGAAGTTGGCGACGGGAATGGCGACGGACTGCACGGACCTCAAGATTGCCGACGGCAAATTGGTCGCCGTGAGGCCCATGTATGCCGGAAAATGCTATGGTGAGATCGTTGTGTCGGGAACGCCTCAGATGGCCTCTTTGAGACCCAACGTGTTCCCCCTGGCGGAAAATGCCAAGGCCGGCGCCGTCGAGAAATTTGATCCCGGCCTGGATCCGGCCAAGCTCCAGACCAAGGTTCTCGAAGTGATGAAAGAGACGGGCGGCAGCATCGATGTCTCCGAAGCCAACATCATCGTTTCGGGCGGCCGCGGAATGAAGGGTCCCGAGAATTACGGAATGCTTGAAGAACTCGCAGGTCTCCTGAAGGGGGCCGTTGGAGCTTCGAGAGCGGCGGTCGACGCCGGCTGGAGACCCCTGAAGGATCAGGTGGGCCAGACGGGAAAGACGGTTGCCCCGAATCTGTACATCGCCTGCGGCATCTCGGGTGCGATTCAGCACCTGGCGGGAATGAGTTCATCGAAATATATCGTGGCGGTCAACAAGGATCCCGAGGCACCGATCTTTGCCAGGGCCGATTATGGCATAGTGGATGACCTGTTTAAAATTGTGCCGGAAATAACCAAAGAAGCAAAGAAACTGCTTGCGGAATGACAAAATGAAATGGGGGGCGAAAATTCGCCCCCCCCTTTTCTTGATGGGTAAAGACCAGCGGTCATAGGCTAAAGGGAAAAGACGAGAGGAAAAGAGGGTTGAAGGGTCCCAAGGTTCGAGGGTGTGAGCAATACTCAAGAGATTTTTTTTATTTTTCACTTGAACCCTTGACCCCTTGAATCCTTGGACCCTTTTTTCTTAGCCTTTTGCCTTTAGCCTATTACTGTAAGGAGGAAGATAGAAATTATGGAAAATATGGTTTTCGGTCCGGGAAACGAAGGGAGAGAAGTCTTCTGGAATGCCCAGAATTTCCAAATCCCTCTGGACATATTTGCGTTCATCGCCTTGGCTATCATGGGTTTCGGCCTTTACAAGCGCTGGCAGTTGTGGACAGCCATGGGCAAGCCGGAACTCCGAACGGACAACCGGGGTGAGAGGATCAAGGCCCTTCTGAAAAATAGTATTTTGCAGCTATCGGTTTGGCGGGATTTCTATCCAGGGTTGATGCATGGACTGATTTTCTTCGCCTTTTTCGTTCTCATCTGGGGTGCCGCCTTTGATGCCTTCCAGTTTTACACGGGCATTCACTTTAACGGCAAGCCCTATCTCATCATGTCGTTTATCTTTGATCTTTTCGGTCTTTTCGCCCTGATCGGCGTCACCATGGCCATCGACAGGCGTTACATCACGAAGCCCGACCGGCTGGGCTACAAGGGAAAGATGGACAACAGGCCCGAGGATGCCATCGTCCTCTCGCTGATCCTGGGGATCATGGTCACGGGCTTCCTGATCGAGGGTTTGAGAATCGCCTCGTTCAATTACCCCACATTCGAGATGTGGTCCTTCGTGGGCTATCTCACGGC
>CAYXFF010000163.1:2755-3849 GCA_964464185.1 uncultured Syntrophaceae bacterium
GCCTGCACCCGTTGCGGACGGTGCCAGGACGGCTGTCCGGCTTATAATACGGGGAAGCATCTCTCACCGAAAAAGATGATCCAGGATATCAAGGATCACTGGCTGGAGAGAGCACCGGTTGTCGTAGCGGCGAAGAAGGCCGCGGGAGAGGGAGGAGAAGCCCAGATACCGGAACCTGAAAAGTCCCTGATCAACGACGCGGTCGGAGTGGCGGATATCTGGGACTGCACCAACTGCATGTACTGCATGGAACACTGCCCCGTCTTCATTGAGCATGTCCCCAAGATCATTGACATGAGGCGCTGCAAGGTCCTGATGGAAGCGGATTTTGCCCCCGAGCTGCAGTTGACGTACAGAAACATGGAAAACAATTCCAACCCCTGGGGCATCGGGGCCCATCTGCGGGCCGACTGGGCCAAGGAACTGGGCGTCAAGACCATGGCTGAAGATCCCAATGCGGAGTATCTCTTCTACGTGGGCTGCTCGGGATCCTTTGACGACAAGGGAAAAAAGATTTCAATGGCCTTCGCGAAGATCCTGAAGGAAGCCGGCGTGAGTTTCGCCATCCTCGGGACGGAAGAGGGATGCTGCGGGGACTCCGCCATGAGAGGAGGGAACGAGTATCTTTATCAGGCCCTGGCCCAATACAATATCGAGATCATGAACGGCTACGGCGTGAAAAAGATCATTTGCACCTGTCCCCACGGATACAATGCCCTGAAGAAGGACTACCCGCTTCTGGGTGGAAACTACGAGATCTACCATCATTCGGAAATTCTGGCCGATCTCATCGCTCAGGGGAAGATCAAGTTGAGCAAACCGCAGGACGGTGTCTTCACGCTTCACGATTCCTGTTTCCTCGGGCGTTACAACAAGATCTATCAGCAGCCCCGGAGCGTCCTCAATGCCGTTCCCGGAATGAAACTCGTGGAGATGGAAAAGAGCTTGGATATGAGCTTCTGCTGCGGCGCCGGAGGCGCGAGAATGTGGATGGAAGAGCATGGCGATCGAATCAACAACGCGAGGACCGACATGGCCATTGCCGTGAAGGCCGACAAGATTGCCACCGCCTGTCCCTTCTGCATGACCATGAT
>CAYXFF010000164.1:0-3790 GCA_964464185.1 uncultured Syntrophaceae bacterium
AAGCCGTATCTTCCAATGACGTCCAGCCCTCTGTAATGGTTTCTGTTCCCGGGTGGTCTGTGCTATAATGAAGCCATCTCCTCCACGGGAATCATGCCCCATGAAGATGATCTACCTTGCCGATATCCATGGAGCCTTCGCGCAGGTCAAGAACCTGCTGGCCGCGACGGACGCCCAGGTCTATATCATCGCCGGCGATCTCATCGACCGGCCTTTCTACACGGAGGAGATGGCTGCCCGGTACCGCGGACTGCAGAGTTATCTCTCCCGTCTCCAATACCGGTTGGGAGACGACACGGCGGATCTGGACGATTTTGTCGATGCCCTCCTGAAACGGGCGGACCTGTCCGCCGACATTCTGGAGCAGGCGATGGAATATCGGGACGCGACAATCCGGGCGCGACGAGTCCTGCAGCAGAAGTACAAGATCCTGGAAAGCATCCTGTTCCTCAAGGGCAATTCCCTGCTCTTCTGCCTGCCGGGCAACTATGACATGGACCTGCAGTATACCTCTCTCCATGGGAGAGATCTTCACCGTCACTGGTATCATGTGGCGGACCTGCGGATCGCAGGTTACGGGGGGGCGGATGTGACCACTCCCGGAATCCCCCAGCGGTACGCCGTGCCCTACAAGGCCGACAGGGGCATGAGTGAGATGACCCGATTCTTCACGGAGACCCGCCCGGACATCATCGTGACCCACAAGCCCGCCCTCGGGGTTCACGACCATGTCTCCCCCATGGGGGAGAGCGGCTCGCCGGAGCTGAAAAGGTTTTGCGAAGAGCATCAGGTGCCCTTGTGTCTTACGGGGCATATTCACGATCAATGGGGATTCGAAGAGGTTGAGGGGACGATTTACCTGAACCCTTCGAACTTCGGCGAAGTGCCCCAACCCGGCGGGCAGGTGGCCGAAGGCGGTTTTTTCTACAGCATCGATACCAGAGATCGGAAGATTGCCGGGATCACCTTGAGCAAACTGGTCCACGGCAGGGTCCATGATGTGGTGGCGTATACGTCCAGGAAAGGGCACTGGGTGAAATACGTCCTGGACCCGGAACGGTTCGGCGCCCTGCTGAGAGGGAAGAACCATGACCGAACGGAGGGGTCTGGAAAGCCGGCTCTCCGCGATGAGATGAGACAGAAAATGAAGTGGTTTTTCCCGGGCGGTGCGGCGAAGGAGGAAATACGGGCGGCCTCAGAAGAGATTGAGCGGATTGCGTCACAGATGGAGGAACGATACGATGCGGCCGTGGCGGCGGACCTCCTGGGGGAAGAAGGGCCGTCCCCTTCTCATGTTTCTTCAACGTCGGATGTGATTCTTTACTTGCGGTGCGGCGGATTGGAGCCGGAGGGGCAGAGCCCGCGGAAAGAAGAGGGCGACGGTCCCGGGTGTCTGGAAATTCTGGATATGATGCTGGCCGCCCTCACAGCGCGCCCCCATGTCCGGATCGCGGACTGGATCGATCTGAACCAAGTAACCCGGAGTCTGCGGGAAAAAGATTATGAATGCGATGCCACCCAGCGCTTCGCGGCATACCGGGTTGCCGGTCGGCCTCTGCGGGGCGGGGCGGCGGCTGTTGTTGAGAATCAGCTGGATGCTGACCGGGCATTCCGCGGAGAGATCGAAGGAACCGGCTATGCTTACATGGAAATATTTCAGAATCTTGCCAGCCGGGTGGAAACCATGAAGGTCTTTGATGCCCGCCTGCGGGAGCTGGGCATCACGGCGCCCGAGGCCTTCAAGCGAAGAATCATGGAGTGCTTCCATGGCAGTGACAAAATTCAGGATCAAGAAACTGATTAAAATGGGGGACCTTCTGTGTGCGTCTTTCACGCTGGAGGAGGCCTATGGTGTGATCGGCCGGGAGATGTCCCAGCTCTTTCCCGCCGGCGCCTATTACCGGTACGACGCCGCCAGGAACCTCCTCGATGCCGCGGCGACATGGGGTGTGCCGCCAAAGGAGGCCGTGTTTTCGCCTGACGATTGTCTCGCCTTCCGCAGGAACCGTCCTCACCTCGTAGCGGGCAAGGCGAAGGGACTCCCCTGTCCCCACGCCGCTGAAGAAAAGGACGACCATGCTTCCGTCTGCGCGCCCATGAGAGTCTACGGTGAGTTTATAGGCCTCCTCCATGTCCGGTTTCCTCTCTCTTCAGGTGAGAACTCCCGAACGGCGTTGCGGAACCTGGGGTCGAGCGAACAACTGGCCCTCCTGGCGGCCCGGCAAATCGGCCTGACTTTGAGGAACCTCCAGTTCCGGGAACAGTTGAGCAGCCTGTCGACGAAAGATCCGCTGACGGGGCTGATCAACCGCCGTTACCTGGAGGAGGCGCTTGCCCGGGAACTGAAGAAGGCCGAGCGTGAGGAAAGGCCTGTGGGGGTTGTGTTCATGGATATTGACCACATCGGGCACATCAATCAGACCTACGGCCTTGGGTCGGGAGAACGGATCATCCAAGATCTGGGGACCTTTCTAGGCGAGCATTTTCAGGAAAAGGATATGGCAGGCCGTTGGGGCGCCGATGAATTTGTTCTCATTCTGCCCGGCTCTTCCCTGGAAGCCGCCCGGAGGCGGGCGGAAAATCTCAGGGAGATGCTGAAGGATCATGCGGCCCGTGACGCCCACCAGCAGATGCGCCGCGCCACCCTGTCCATCGGAGTGGCCGTTTCACCGATCCACGGTGAAACAGCGGATGACCTTATCCATTCCGCCAGGGCGGCGGTGAGGAAGGCCAAGAAGGAGGGCCGTGACCGGGTCTGCATCGCGGATTGACTTGCCAACGATATCGTTTTCATTTAGGTGTCTGTGACAGATGTGATAATAAATAAAGAGTTAAATAATTAAAGGAGGCGTGGAGGATGCAATTCCCAAAGATAATTTTTAAAAAGATAGAAAAAACAGCCGTGATCAGGCTCAACAGGCCCAAAGAGTTCAATGCGCTGGATTTTGAATTGACGGTCAGCCTCGCAAAGGCGCTTGAGGTCTGCAAGGATGATCCGGATATCCGCGCGGTCGTTATCACAGGGGCGGGAAAAGCCTTTTGTTCAGGAGGCGATGTCGCCATGTTCGGCAGTGCCAAAGATAAAGGGGAAGCGATCCGGCAACTGGTGGAGTTGCTGCATAATGTTATTGTGGGAATCAGACAAATTCCCAAGCCGGTCATTGCCGCCATCAACGGGGTGGCTGCCGGAGGAGGATTCAGCATGGCTGCCGCCTGCGATCTCAGAATCAGCGCTTCATCGGCGAAATTCAAGCAGGCTTATACATCCATAGGCCTGGCGCCCGATGGGGGGTGGTCCATGACGGTTCCTTTGTTGATCGGCTTCGGGAAAGCCACGGAACTGGCCTTTCTGGACCCGGCCTTTGATGCGAAAAAAGCCCTGGAGCTTGGACTGGTTCATCGAGTGGTCGATGACGCGGAATTGGAAAAAGTCGCGATGGATATGGCCTTGAAACTCTCCCGCGGTCCGGCAGACGCGTTCGCGGTCGTGAAGGAGAATCTCCGCAGGTCCATGATGGGATTGCTGGAGCAGCAGCTTGAGCTTGAACGGAGGGGCATGAGCCGCGTTGGGAAAACGGCTGATGCCGAAGAGGGGATCACGGCCTTTGTGGAGAAAAGAGAACCCCGGTTCGGCGCCAATTGATCACCAGGGGTTCGCTTTCCCGGAGCTGCTTCGCCTTTTCCCCTAACCGGTCCTTGGATATTGGCAATGCGTTCGTCCCAGGAGAAGTGGCGGTCCCAGAACCCTCCGCCGTCGCGCGTTCGAGCCTTCAGCGATTGCAGGATGATC
>CAYXFF010000165.1:0-3790 GCA_964464185.1 uncultured Syntrophaceae bacterium
TGAATATGACTGATCAATGAAAAATGAAATGATTCGTTTATTGGCTTCACCTACCAAAGTTTCAGCCGTGGGGATTCATTTGAATTGAGGATTGCGGATTGAAAGAGAGTAACATAAGTCATCAGCCACGCGGTCTCCCGCCTCGCATTTTTCTAAGGTCAGGCTGCATATGATTCTGCAATTTTATGGATAATTCTATTGCCTTATTTATTTCGTTATTTGTTGTTTCCAGACTGTCTCCGCTCCTTACATTAATTTATAAATTTATTTGCTCCTGTTATTTGCCTGATTTTCGGGAAGTCAAAGCCCCGCCGTTCAATCTTTCATAGACCCGAACGTACTCATCGATCATGCTCTTTAAGGCGTATTTCTCCCGCGTCTCTCTCATGATCCTTTTTAGCTGTTCTTCTCTGACTTCAAGCGGTCTCCTGTGAAAATGGACGCTCTTTTCAAGGCCATGCCACAGTCCGTTGGAATCGTAATCCCGAAAGAGAAACCCGTTTCCTTCGTCCCGGGGAGCGCCATCCGTCTGCAAACTCAATTCCTTGATTTTGTCGTGATAGCCGCCCGTGTCCCTGTTCGTTGCCGTTGCTCCATACAAATTGCCTAACTGATCAATCTGACCGCAGGGTTCATAGAGAGAAGCTCCAAAGACATCGCTGGCTGCAGCATACCCGAGCAAGGAAAGAGACTCGCTGAAGCTCTGATAAGCAATCTTTCCCCCGGAGGCACAGGCGATTCTCCCGAAGATCTCCTCGTGCGTCCGATCGCTGCCAATTCCATCGCCAACAATGGCGATCTGAACGTCACCATAAGTAATAGCGAATTTCAAAGCGATGTCTTCCAAAAGTTCGACCCCTTTTTGGGATGGATCCAGCCGGGAAGGCCAGTAAAGCAGGATCGCGTCAGGGTTCACAATGAGGCCCGTTCTTTTTTGAAATTCGACCAGGTTTTCCCTTTTTGCGTTCATCACGTTATCGTCGGGTCCGTATCTGCTAAGAAGGTGTAGGCAATGTTCCGGGTGCATTGTTGTAGACGGGGCATTGAGGATGGTAAGGGTGGAACCGTGATAATATTTTTCCTTGATTTCTTGCCTTATGCCCGGCGCTATGATCGGTCGATCCAGGAAGTAGTCATCGACAATCTCATGGAGAAACTTCTCACTGACAGAATTGATCAGCGTTGCATTTTTAATCGCTGTTGCATGGCTATCGATGCAGGTTTTTCCGTTGTCCCGAGAAAAGTAGAGATAGGGTGAGAGCTTCGCAATATCAACGCCGCCGAAGTACATGTCAACGGGAATATGGCCGGTGTGGACATTATGAATAGTGTGGAGGATGGGAAAACCCCTCGACTTGATATAGGCGGTAATAACACCACCGGCCATCCAATCATGGCTGTGGAGAATCAATCTCCCCGCATTTTTCCCCCGTATAACCTTTATGACATTGTTGATCATTTGCTTCTGAAATTCTGCGGCATTCAGACGTGGGTCTCCCGCATAGACACTGGGCAAATCAGCAAATACAGCGGAACTGACGAGATGGATCTTGTCGGGATCAAGCTTATACGTGGCTTCACGCCACTGCTCTTCATCCAGCCGGCACTCTTTTTTAAATCTTTTCTTCAAATTAATGGTGGCCAAATGGCATTCAATCCCCCTCTCCGTAAGTCCCTCGCAGAGGGCTGCCACGACCTCACCCAACCCCCCGCTCTTCCCGGAGATAAACCGCGCAAGAGTTCCCATGTCTTCCGGCAGTTTTCCAGTCTCGGGGGCAATCAGAAGGACGGCGGTTTTTTCTTGGGTCTGCATACTCTCAAATCTCATTATTCCGCGCTTACCGTCCTGGCATAAAGATTATTTCTTATTGCGTAAACCCGTCTGGCTTCAACAAGCAGTCATTCTCGCAGTCATTTTTCGTTTCGAACAAGTTGAGTGTTATTGAATTTTTCTAAAATATGTATCTACTGTCTGAAAAAGGACAAGCTCTTGGTTTGTTAATGGCTGTTTATCTGTTTTATTTCCAATGAAATATCTCGACATAGAAGTCCGGATTGATGACTCCGACTCATTCCTGTTCCACATGATACTGCCAACGTCTCGTTTATAAAGGTCGATATTGTCTTGCATCACTTCAGTCACCCCGCTTTCCGCTCACCTACCACCTCCATGCCGGACCCCTGGTCAACCAGTGGTCTTCGGTCACCGCGAATTATCTTATGATCACCAGCAGGGAGAATTTTACTGAAACATTGCTTTGAACGCCTTTCTTTATTGCAGACGAACTTATAGAAGTTTTACGTTTTCTGCTGCCGGACCTTTAGTGCCCTGCGCAATCTCGAAGCTGACACGCTGGCCTTCATGAAGCGTCCTGAATCCTGCGGCATCAATGGCACTGTGATGAACAAACAAGTCGCCACCGTCATCCTTTTCGATGAATCCAAAGCCTCTCCGTTCATTAAACCATTTTACTTTACCTTGCGACATCGCTTGTATCCTCCTTTTTGTGGATTTGTCATTCTTGTCAGTTACCGCTTCCTGTCCGCCCTATAATCTTCATCTTCCTGGACCATCCATGCTTATCTGTTTTAACATTTCTACATGATTGTGTATGTTCGAATACGAAAACAATCCGCCCTTCATATTGTCCGTCTTGCTCGACTCTATATCCTGTTATGGTCCCCCCATAAAAAGAGGATTCTCGTTGCTTTTTATGGAAATAAATTTCACCCCCAACAAGTTTTAGAGCTTTATTTTCATCTAAGTTCCACCATCCGCTTTCCCAGGAATTATCTTTCAGCTTGGCAAAGTTATTCACATTCTCGATCAAGTGTATATTCACTTTGTGCCCCCCATTTTAGAATCGTTAACTCCGACGCCCTTCATTTTCTTTCATCAAAAAACAAAAACCCCGTCTTCATGTAAAAGACAGGGTTTCAAGGTAAATTCATGTCCCCTATACGGGGGGATAAATTGAAGCTCTTCTGAGCTCGATTACATCGTGATTGAAGGATACCCTTTATTTACAGGAAGTCAAGGAATTAATATAATTAATGGCATAGGTGGATGAAGAAATAACGGAGATACTGCAGTTGAGGTTAGAACTGATTTTCTCATGGGAAGTTCATTTATTGGCTTCTCGAATATTTCTTTCTCTTAAATCTGCGTGAACACACTTATTCCAGTCGTAACTTGTATTGACCCCATTTCTTTTGCCGACACCGCAGTCCATGTTGTGATCGCAATCGATGTCTATAATAGCTCTTCCATCTACTTTATCTGTTAATGCGTTTCTATGAAGGAAAACTTGACGAGTGATCGTAACTTCAGCACCTATTCTTGAACACTCAAATTCTTCAAATTCGATATCGATTTCTGGCACTTTTTATGCTTTCGCTTCTTTCAATACCAAGACGTTTCCAATCTGGCCTGCCCCCAGAACATGTGCCACATTCCTGCCCTCCTTAATCATGATCCTGCCCTTTCTCCGAAAACTGGACCGGTTTTATGGGGGCGGGTCAGTATCTTCGCTAAAAATTGCCATTTCGTCTATTTGATCGGCCCTGTATTTGCTGACGAAAGCCTCATCAATAATAATGTCATTCAGTCTGTATTTTTCAAAGAAGTCTTTCACTTTCGTCATGCTAAACTCTTTTTTCACTTTATTCAGGTCCTCAATATATTCTTGGCTTCCCAATAAGGCCTGAACCTTTTCGTAATTCGTCATCGGTATTTTTTTCTCTCTAATTGAGCTGACCCCAGAACATTAACCACATTCAGATAGGGGTT
>CAYXFF010000166.1:0-3784 GCA_964464185.1 uncultured Syntrophaceae bacterium
AAAAAATTATTCCTTATCTTTCTCTTTTGACGGGAACCTGATAATGAAATGGACCCCTTCGGCAGGTTCCAGCGTGATCGTCCCGGAGAGCTGCCGGGTAAGGCCATAGATCAGTTGCATCCCCAGCGACCCGGTCTTTGTGAGATCCTTGCCCGGGGGTATCCCGACACCATTATCCCGGTAATCGAGGATGTACGTCCCGGATGCCTCATCGAGGGAAAATCCGATATGGATCTCGCCTTTCCTCCCCTGGGGGAATGCATGCTTGAGCGAGTTGGAGATGAGCTCGTTGATGATCAGGCTGCACGGCACAGCCTTTTCTATCGTGATCATCACGTTCTGTGCGTCGATATGCATGGAGATCCTCTGCTGGTCGGCATTGTACGATTCAAACAGCGGATTGAACATTTTCCTGATATACCCGCCATATTCAATCTGGTACAGGCTGTCTGAGCGGTAGAGCTGTTCATGGACGAGGGCAATCGACTGGATCCGGTTCTGGCTCTCCTTGAGCAGTGCCCGGATCGATTCGTCCTGGATGGTGCGGGCCTGCATGGAGAGGAGGGAGGAAATTACCTGCATATTATTCTTGACCCGGTGGTGGATCTCTTTTAACAGCACCTCTTTTTCCATAAGGGACTGCCGTATGTGTTCCTCCATCTTTTTGCGGTCGGTGACATCTCCAATGAGGGCAAGGTAGTACAGGAATGCTCCTTTTTCATCCCTGACTGCTGATACCGTCACCGACGCCCAGATAACGTCACCATTCTTCTTGATATATCGTTTTTCCGTAGTGTACTCAGATATTTCACCGGCACCCGGTTTTTTTACCTGTGTAATATCTGTTTTGTGGGAATCCGGATGGGTGATATCTGCAAATGTTTTTTGGAGCAGTTCTGCCTCGGAATACCCCATCATGGAACAGAACATCGGGTTGATTTTTACAAACCGGAACGTTTCGTCTACGATAACCATCCCGAGCGGGCCCTTTTCAAAAACGGTGCGGAACCGCTCTTCGCTCAGTCGTACAAGTTTATCGGCTTGTTCGATTTGGTCCAGCATCTGATTTGATACATCCGCAAGCCGGGTCAGCTCGTCATCCCCTTCGACTTTGATCCGGGTCGAAAGATCGCCCTTGTCAGTAATTTCCTTAAAATCGGTGCTGATGGTCTGTATCCGCCGAAGTACCCTTTTGTCAATGAGGTAAAAAATAAGGACTCCGAGGAAAAGACCTGCGGCGAGCTGGATTATAATGAAGGTAAGAATGGTACTCAGTCCCTTTTGATAGATATCCCTGGACTCTTCCATTCTGAGCAGGATTGTATCATTTCCATGAACATCCTTAATGACTTGGTATGCACCGATTACTCCTTCCTCTTCAGGGTGAATGGCGAAGGAATTATTTCCCCGGTGTGACAGTAGAATGCGATCACTTTCCGGCACTGATGGAGAGTCCAGCGAACTGATTGCAAGGAACGGTATGATATCTTCTGAACTTAACCGCGACATCTCATCTTTATATAAGCCCCTTCCAATGATTACCACACCCGCTGCAGGACCTGAGAAATCGGAGTGAAGGACGGGATAGGATGCAATCAACACCGGACCTTCCGGAATATTGAGAAATCCCAATACACTGCCTTTCGGTGTGAGGTTTCGCAGTGGGGAATTTACCGATGCGACTTCATCAAGGACGCTCTTTGGAACAGGTACCATCTCTTTTGTATCGTAATCATATCCTTGGGCATAGAGAATATCTCCCCGGGTATTTGTGATGATGACAATATTGAGATTCTGCCGGGAAAAAGTAGTTTTCCCGTAATTTATTTCGATAAAATCCGGTTTTTCCCCTCTGACAAAAGCATAGGCATCGTCCCATGCCGCCATGTCCATTGCAAGAGAATTCAGGCCGGATAATTCACCATTTAAGTTTTTCAGGACGAGATTCACGTCGCTTTGGACGCGATCCGATTCGAGCTTTTGATAACTGGTGAGGAGGAATGTTGATGAAAATACAATGATTGCAATAATAATGACAGTAAGTGCGATGGACAGGTTCAATAGAGTTTTTTTCCGTAAATCCATAAAATGTCAGTCCTCCCTGTTAAGGGTGATCGGCTCTCTTGCGTATGTTTGAAATAATGTCCCTCTCCTCCGGGTGGAATTCACCGGGCGGGATATACTTGGCCACTGTATCCTCCGCATGCGATTTCTGCCGGTTACTGGAACCGCTCCCGGAGCACAAAGACCCGGTACAGGGGCTGGTTGTCATGAATGATGGGGGAGCTCTTGAGGGTTGTCCTGATCTTGATCTTGTGCTTGTTCATCGCCGTGAAGTTGCCGGTCCAGATACTCTTTCTGTCTTCAATGAACCGGGATTTCCCGATATTAAACATATCCTCCGGCGCTTTGAGGATGCTGATATGCTGTGTCCGGATCTCATCCTCTGTGTAACCGAAATGTTTCTGGAAAGCGGTATTAACAAAGACCATTTCACCAAGGGAGTCAGTGATAATCACACTGTCATCCATTCCATTGACTGCAGCTTCGAACATGACGAGTTTCATTTTCTCTTTTATGAGCCGGTCATTGAGTTGCTGGAGATTCTGCTCATTTTTCTTAATATCAGTGATATCATGGCTGTTGACAGCGCACCGTACGATCTCCCCACGATGGTTGACAATCGGTGTGATGCGGTGGTCAAACCATGCCCCTTTAACCTCCTCCTCAAACCGGAACGGTTTTACATCGTTAAAATGGTCACGGATCATCCCGGCAAGCATTGTAGATATCTGTCCGGATGCCATGAGGGTATCGAGCGTCTGCAGGGCGGGTAGTTGTCCTGCAGCAAGGGGCGTCTTTAAAAACGCATCGTTCATGACCAGAACATTGATCTCCCGGTCGATCATGAACATCGGGTCGCCGGTGGCGTTGAGAAGTGCGCGGGTGATCTGCTCGCTCTCTTTGAGTCTCTCATCAAGCGTATGCTTGTAGAGCGCCATGGTGATGCTGGTTTTAAGGTTCCGCTCGTTAAAGGGTTTGACGATATACCCGAACGGTTCACTCTCCAGTGCACGGTTGATGGTCGCATCATCAGACTGGCCCGTGAGATAGATCACAGGGATATCATATTTCTGCCGGATGATACCCGCAGCGGTAATCCCGTTCATCTCCCCTTTCAGGATGATATCCATGAGGACGATGTCGGGTTTTTTTTCCTGTGCAGCCCGTACAGCTCCCTCACCGGCATCTTCCGTCCCGACGACCTCAAATCCCATCCCTTCAAGGGCCGCTCTGATATCAGAAGCCGTGATAAATTCGTCTTCAACAACGAGAATTTTTTTACTGTCCATAATCACCACTCACCCATTCTCAATGGTCACCGCGATGTGCATATCCTCATATTCAGATTTACGGCAACCCATAGTTGGAATAGTCAGACGATTCAGGTAATTTTCAGCCGGAGTATTGTACATCAGCCATCAATCCTTTCGCTGACGCATATCCTCTTTCATTTTCCATCGTTCCATCTCGGACTTGTGCCGGTAGAGCGCCATTTTCAGGGTTGATTTGATGACTTTATCGCTGAATGGTTTTACAATATACCCGAAGGGAAATGCCTTTTGCGCCCGCTGCAGTGTCGCATCATCCGTGTGTGCCGTGAGGTAGATGACCGGGATATTGTAGGCCCCCCAGATAATCTCTGCTGCCTGGGTGCCATCCATGGGACCTTTTAAGTGTATATCCATGATCACAGCATCCGGGTGCATTTCCTCTGCTTTCT
>CAYXFF010000167.1:0-3751 GCA_964464185.1 uncultured Syntrophaceae bacterium
TTATTGGCTTTGGCCGCACTTGTTATACCTCTTCCCACTGCTTTGTTCAGTGAATCGTACGTTATCAGAAACCGTCCCGAATGGGAATGAGTTTATGCCTGCAGGGTTGATTCGAAATTTATCAGGAGACAATGGGAAGCGAAGAATGAAGCACAGGGAGCGTGTGCGGTTATACTGAAGGACAAAGAAGCGATTCATCTTCCCGCATTGACACACATGACCCGTTCTGCCTATACTTTCATCAGCTGAAAATAAATCTGATGAAAGTGCGCGAAAGAACGTCATGAGACTGATCCTTGTCAGGCACGGTGAAACCCTCTGGAACCGGGAGAAGAAAATCCAGGGGGCAAGCGACATCGAATTGGATGAGGTGGGGGTGAAACAGGCGCGGCGGCTCGCCCTGACCCTCAGAGATGAAAAAATCGATGCCATCTATGCCAGCCCTTTAAAGCGGGCTTACGAGACGGCCCGGATCATCGGACAATTTCACGGGGGGTCCATTCATATCGAGGACGGGCTGGTTGAAATGAATCAGGGGGACTTTGAAGGCCTTGAATATCACGAATTGATGGAACGGCATCGACACTTCCTGAAGCAATGGATCGCCAATCCGGGTCTCGTCAAAATTCCCAACGGAGAATCGCTGGCGGAGCTTCAGAAAAGGGCATGGCAGGTTATAGAGTCTATCCTATGCAAGCCTGGAAATGCCCTCGTGGTCTCTCATAATTTCACCATTGCCTCGATTCTGTGCAAAATTCAGAATATCGGTCTCTCGGAATTCAGAAGTGCTTGCGTGGACACTGCTTCAAGAACAATCATCGATTGCAGGAACGGGGAGTTTCATCTCGAAATGCTGAACGACGTGAGGCATCTCAGAAACCTTGAAGACTCGTAACGGGTTCGACGAGCAGCATGTATCATTGCAAGACCTTGAGATCTTCGATCTTTCCCTAAATCTCCTTTATGACCAGTTCCGCCATCGGCACCCTCGGCCTCGCTGCCGGCGACTGGTCCGGATAACCGACGGGCAATAGAGCAACCACATCGTACCGGTCATCAAGCTCCAGTATTCTCCTGGTCTTTTCGTTGTCAAACATCATGATCCAGCAGCTCCCCAGCCCCAGGTCCACCGCCCTCAGGGCGATATGCTCGATGGCTATGGCGGCATTCAGAGCCAGATAGGCCCTGATGACAGCCGGATCCAGACTTTTTCGCCTCCTGGCATAAGCCTCAATCATCGCGCCGTCGGCAAGCGGCGTATCGGCAAAGGCATCGGCCTCCATCAATTCCTTGTAGCGCTCCTTGGAATTGTCCATGACCCCTTTGTCTATGCAGCATGCGAAGACAACGGGCGCGTTCACGACAAAAGGCAGGGGAGTGCATTCTTTCAGCTTCGCGCGTTCTTTTTCACTCTTGATGACCACATACCGGGCCGGCTGCAGATTGGAGCCCGACGGGGCCAGCCTCGCGGCTTCCAGCAGCTCCTGTATAAAGGAGTCCGGCACCGGATCGCTTTTAAACTTCCTTATGCTTCGTCTCGATTGAATGGTCCGCAACAATTCCATCAGAATTTCCTCCTCCGATTCATCGCAAATCTATTCCAGCAACTCCCTCAGCGCCGGACGGATATAGACATCATTGAGATCAAAATGTTTCAACGCATTCACGAGGGCCCGGATCCTGTCTTTCGTCGGGGCCCTGAAATTGATGATGATGACGGGATTCCCGTGCACCCGGCAGAGACCGCCTGAAATCAGGGCCTCCTCTTCCTCGGGCTTGATGCTCTCGTACCGTATGGGTATCCCGAGCTTCCAGGACAGCTCTTCAAGCCGCATCAGGGTGGTTTGATCATCCAGCATTTTGGCGTCTCTCGTTATCTTTCCAGTCCCTTTTATTCATTCCATGGCCCTGGCGATGGCTGTTTTTACGGCGGACATGAAATCATTCCAGTATGCCTCGTAGGTTGTATTGTTCACGAGAAAAGGCGTCAGGATGCATGAACGCAGGACATAGATGGATCCCGTTTTGTCCCATTCTTCCCCTGAAATTCCGAACTTCTCCGCGTAAGAACGCGGAGCGTCGCCGTATTCCTCCCGGGTGAGGGACGTCTTCGAGACGATAAAATCGCTTGTGTAAACCGGCCCCGATTTGTATGAGCAGCTTTCGTAGATCCGTTCATTCAAACGGTTCATTTCTTCGAGGCTGCCGTTGCCTTTTTCATGGAACGCGTAGTCGACAATATTCGTATCGGGTTTCGTGAGCGGGATGACTTCGAACGCCCTGCCCGCCGCTTCAAACGAGGTGCCGGCAAGGAGGGAGAGATAAAAGCGGTAGGCCGCTTCGACGCCGCACCCGATAATGCGGCCGTATCCCTTGATATTCAGGGGGACAACCCGGTGCGCCATCCAGACCGCCGCCACGGCGGCGCCGGCCTTTGAGCCTTCCAGGATGTAGCTGCCCAGCAGCATGGGATTGGAATCCGTCTTTTCGAAAACATAGGCGGCGAAATAAGAAATGATGTCGATGACGCGGCGGTCGCGGGCGACGATCGCCCCGGCCGCGTAAGGGATATACCCGAGTTTGTGCGGGTCCACCGTGATCGAATCGGCCTCCGCCATGGCATGATAGGCCTCATACACCTCCAGGCTGAGCCAGTCCGTTTCGGCGTGGAGGACGCCCTGCCGGGCGTGCTGCCGGTTGACCTCGTTGTAATTGATGAAACGGTTTTCGTCATCCATGAAAAGAGAGCGCACATAACCGCCGTATGCGGCATCGATATGCAGATAAAAGGAAACGCCCTGCGCCTCGTAACGGTCCCGGAGCCGGACGATCTCATGAATCTCATCGACGGCCCCCTCCTCGGTCGAGCCGACAACCGCGACAACGGCGAGAATGGGGGTCCTGTCCCGGATGAAGTGATCGATCTGCGCCTTTAAAGCCTTTATATCCATCCGGTATTTGTCATCGACCGGCACGGAAATAAGGTTATCCTGTCCGATCCCGAAAATATCCGCCGCTTTCGTCCACGAGTAGTGTTTCGATTGCGGAACGAGCACCTTTCCCAGGTGGGCGCCCTGCATCCCGGCACCCCGCACGCAGTGGTCCCGGACCTCATCGAAAATCCCAGCCGATTTCGCCTGATCGATCAGGTCGAGAATCCGGTTCGTCGGCAGGTTGAGGAGCTGCCAGTCATCGAGACCGGACACCCATTCAGGCCTGAGCGTCTTGATCGCGTGAGGGATCGATTTGAGATTGCGGGCGAGCCACAGCCCCTCATAGTTGGCGACGGTTCCGCCCGAGGTGATGTGTCCCCATGACTTTTTGGGATCGTATCCCATGAGCACCGCAAGCTGCCTGCCGACCTCGATTTCGAGGGCGGTGGTCGCGGGCGATCCCTCATAGGCGCAGTTATTGGGATTGTAAAGCAGGGTCAGCATGTAGCCGAGACTGGCCGCCATCAGGGTGTCGGCATTCATGTGTCCCAGGTAGCGCGGAGAAAACCAGGGCATCGAGCTCAGCTGAAGATTTCCCGCCAGTTCGATCAGAGCTTCCCGTGTTTTTTGCAGCGTGGCCAGAAAATCTTTCCGCCCCTGCTCTTCGCCTGTGACGATGGGCTCGTCCTCCGGATGAAAATGGCGGCGCCAATCGGCATAATCGTCCATGAGGTAACCGAGCATTTCTTTGAAAAAGTCATAATTCTCGGATTTCGGTCCGAGAAAGAGCGCGTTCACATTGATCTCATCTTCCATCT
>CAYXFF010000168.1:0-3698 GCA_964464185.1 uncultured Syntrophaceae bacterium
GCGGAGGTCATTAAAATAGAGAGCCCCGGCGGAGGGGACGGCTTCCGCTGGACACCGCCCCTCATCAAGACGTATGGAAGCTTCTTCCACGTCCTGAACAGAAACAAGCGGGGAATGACGCTTGACCTGAAGCGGCCCGCCGGACGGGACGTTTTTCTGAGGCTGGCCGCAAAGGCCGATGTCCTTCTCGAGAGCTTCCGTCCCGGATGGATGAAGGAAACCGGCCTGGGATACGACGACTTGAAAACATCAAACCCCCGCCTTGTTTACTGTTCCCTGACCGGTTTCGGACAGGACGGCCCTTACCGGGACAGGCCCGCCCACGACATCGACTTTCTTGCCGTTTCGGGAATTCTGAGCCTCATCGGTGAAAAAGGAGGGCGCCCCGTCCTGCCGGCCGTCCAGTTTGCCGGGGCGGGCGGAGGCCTCAGCGCGGCCATGGGGATTCTGGCCGCACTCCTGGGGCGCGAGAAAAGCGGCAGGGGGGAGTACATTGACATGGCCCTTCTGGATGGGCTTGCCCCCTTCCTGGGACTTGTCATGTCCCAGTACATGACGGATGGAAAATTGCCGGAACGGGGCGACACGCTCGTGGGAGGCGGGTACGCTTTTTACAATGTTTATGAAACCCGGGACGGAAAGTTCATCGTTCTCGGCTGCCTGGAGGAAAAATTCTGGGAAGTCTTCTGCAAGGCCATTCACCGGGAAGATCTGATCGGGGAACAGTTTGCCCCGGCACCCCGGCGTCATGAGATCATTGAAGAGTTAAGGGCCGTCTTTCTTGAAAAGACCAGGGAGGAATGGCTTGAGTATCTCGGCCGGCACGAAATATGTTTTTCCCCTGTGAACTCCCTTGAAGAAGCGCTGAGCGACCCTCAGATTGAGAAAAGAAGCCTCTGGTTCAGGGGTTCCCATCCCTCGGATGGGGAAATCCCCCAGCAGGCCTTTCCCGTCAGGTTCTCCGGTGATCGGCCCGGCTGGCGATCCCATCCCCCGGAACTCGGTGAGCACACGGAAGATATCCTGAGAGAAATCGGTTACAGCGACCGGGAAATTTCTGAACTCGCGGCTCTCGGGATCATTTGAGCAGGGCAACTGAGCAAACATTATTTCCAGCATTTTTCTTGACAATCAGAATTATAAAATGATATTTTTTCACAGTATTTTACGATTTTTCATGCTGGATGATTCTTACTCACCACCTGAGGCCAGATCATGAACCCTCGAATCCCCTATGATTTTTACCCTGTAAAATCCGCTTCTTCGAAAAAGGTCTCTTACAAAAAAGCGTGCCGGTGCCTTATCTTCCTTGTCGTTCTTCTGCTGAGTTTCTCGCCCTGCCAGGCGCAGCAGGATCAGGGTGCGATTTCAAGTGAGAGCGCGGCGTCTTCCGACCATGACCGGAAACTGCTCGAAAAGCTTCCACCGGGAGAACTGGATAAGCTGGAAGACAAGCTTTCCGAGGCCCTGACGCTTTATTACGACGGGCAATACGGCCAGGCTTTACCGATCTTCAACAGCATCGCGTCGCAGGTGGGGACCATGGACATCCTGTGGTGGGTCGGCACGAGCGCCATGAAGACGGGCAATCTGAAGCTGGCCGTTGACCGGTTCCAGAAGATGCTTGAAGTGGACCCCAATCTCGCCCGGGTCAGGCTGGAACTGGCAGCAACCTATTTCGAACTTGGACGCTACGAGGACGCGCGAAAAGAGTTGGAGACCGTGAAAGCTTCAAAACCGCCTCAGGAAGTCCTGAACAACATCGAAAAGCTCCTCGCCGCCATCGAAGAGAGGACAAAGAAAGTCTTCGTGAACGTCCGTTTTTCCCAGGGAATCCAGTGGGACACCAATATCTCGAGCGGTCCGGACAAGAAAGAGTTGAACGTGACAGGGGGAACACTCACTCTGAATCCCGACGCGGGAAAACTTCGCGACTGGGCCTCCATCACGAACCTCTCAGGAAGCGTCCTGTATGATATCGGCGAGAAGCAGGGCTTCATGTGGAATACCACGGCGGATCTTTACAGCAGCACCTACTTCAGCCACGGCAAATTCAACTACATGCTTCTGGATGCGACCACGGGTCCCTGGTGGGTGGGGAGAGAGGATATCGTGAAGGTTCCCTTTGGATATTCCGAGCAGGTTTACGGCAGTGAACGTCTCTCCTATATTTTTCACATTGATCCGAACTACGAGCATTATTTCAGCCCCTATTTCAGCCTGAAGGCCCTCCATACCTTCAGCAAGGAAGTTTTTTACGACTCCGAAAATAACGGGCTCCTGGATAATACGACGAGGCGCTATGAGCTGAACCCGAACATCTTTCTTGACAACCGCCGCCATATCATATCCTTTGCCATAGGATATGAGGATTTATCAGCGGGAGCGAGACGTTATACCTATTCCGCCAAATACTATACCATGTCTTATTATACGAGATTTCCCACGAAGACCGATTTGTTCTTGAAATACCAGTTTGCCGACAAGGATTACAAGGACGCGCCGCTCCTCTACCCCGATGCCCGCGCGGACCGCCGCCATACCTATACGGCCGTCCTGAGCCAGGAGATCCGCAAGAACTTCTTTGCGTCCTTTGCCTTCAACCATATCGTCAACAGCTCGAACGCGGAACTGTATGATTTCGACAAAACCACCTACACATTGAGCGTGGGTTTCTATTTCTAAGAGGTTGTTGAAAAACAAGATTTTATAAGGCTATTCAAAGACGTACACGGTTCGACAAGCTCACCATGACTTAATATTGTCACCCTGAGCCTGTCGAAGGGCTCAAGGAGAAAGGCCATGAAACACCGAAGCATCGTGATTCTGCTGATCGCCGCCCTCCTCTGGACGGGAATGGGATTCTTCTTCCCGGCCGGTCTTGAGGCCGCCGAAGGCCGGGGCAAGGGTGCGGGGGATCTTCCCAAAGAACTGAAGGGCGTCAGGGTGAAAGACGCCTTCATCCCATCGGCCGGAAAGCCTGCGGGCGTGATTCAGTCCGTCGTCGGACACGTGGTCGTGGCCCGGGAGGGCTTGAGGCAGGCTTATTACAGCGGGGCCGGTGACAGGCTCTACGAGAAGGATACGCTTTTTACCCTCAAGGGATCCCGGTGCCGGTTCAGGCTCAACGGCGATGACGTGGTCACCATGGGCGAAGGGACGAAGATCGCGATCAGCGGTTTCAGCGTGGACAAGGCCCGGGGCAAGAAGAGTTCGGCCTTCAAGATGTCCAACGGAAAGGCCATGTTCTACGCCTTGAAACTTTTCCGCTACAAGGGCGCCGCCATGACGGTGGAAACCCCGACGGCTGTTGTCGGTGTCCGGGGGACGAAGTGGGGCGTGGAAATCGTTGAGCTGGACGGGAAGCCGACAGCGTCGCTGCCCATCCTCGTCGCGGACCTGTCGGATACGGGATTCCGGCATCTGGCGCAGGTGAATCAGCCCAATGTCCAGACGAACGTCTACAGCTTTGAAGGCCAGGTGCAGGTCACATCGACGACCACGGGACAGACCACCACGCTGAACACCGGTCAGGGGCTCAATGCCGGGGGCACGGGACTGGGCGGCGCGTTTCAGACGCCTCCGGGTGTATCTCAGCAGTTCAGTTCGGACACAAGCGCTCCCGGCGGAAACGGCGGGGCTTCAACATCAGGAACCACGACCACCGGCTCAACCACCACGACCACCGGCGGCGGCGG
>CAYXFF010000169.1:0-1113 GCA_964464185.1 uncultured Syntrophaceae bacterium
GAGCGGAGGGGGCTTCCTGTCCCTTTTCGGGATCCCCTTTCTCCTGGCGGGCCTTTTCATCATGCAGATCCCGCTGGGCCTCATCCCCGTCGAGCAGGAAGGCGAACCCTGGATGCGCCTCTTTTTTCCCGTCTTCGGCGGCATCTTCGCCGTCGTCGGTGCGGGACTCGTTTTCGGCCGGTATGGATTGATCCTGGACCGAACGCGCGGGCGGATGGTTCAGTGGTGGGGGCTCCTCGTGCCGATGAAGCGCAGGGAGTATCTGCTGGAGGTGATCCGGCAGGTGGACCTGGACCTTTCCCGAGGCGACAGCGATTCCGCCGACACCTGGCCCGTGACAATCTCGGGCGCAGGCATTCCCAAGCCCATTATCGTCACTCAGCCCACGGAATACACCGAAGCGAGGCGGTTCGCCGAGGAGCTGTCGCGTTTCCTGAATAAGCCTCTTGTGGATTCGTCGACGGGCGAGCGGGTGACCCGCGACGCGGATCATCTCGACGAATCCTACCGGGACCGTGTCCGCCGGACGGGAGAAGCCTCAGCACCTTTGCCGCCCGAGCCCCCGGAGATGCGAACCCGCGTGGAACACACGGGTGAGGGATATGTCTTTCACATACCCGGGCCGCCCCTCAAATGGTTCCATTACATCCCCGTGGCGATCTCTCTCGCCATTGCCGGGTCGGTGGCCTTCTTCTTCCTTCCGGCCATTCTCACGCTCCCCATGCCCGAAATCGCCCGCTATCTCGCTCTGGGGCTCATCGGTCTCGTTTTCGTCGCGGTTCCCGTCCTGTCAGCACTTCTCCACGTGCTTCGCCTGAAAAACCAGTTCGAGCGCGTCACCGTCACGAAAGCGTTTCTCCGCATGGAAACGCTGAAAAAGGGAAAACGTTCCGCCATCGAGGTCCCCGTTGACGAACTGGAGGATCTCACGGCGCCGTCCATGCGTTCCGTCATGGATACCCTTGAGGTGCCTGGAAAGAAAAAGGTCTTTCTTGAAGATACGGGGACCCCCCGGATGCCCGACGGGCGGCCCGTCCCCCGCTTTCTCCTGTCGCTCATCAAACTGGCGGGCTCCAGGGGCATCACCGCCCGGAGCGACAAGACCGTCGTCGA
>CAYXFF010000169.1:1213-3638 GCA_964464185.1 uncultured Syntrophaceae bacterium
AATGCGCGTTTCAATATTCACGAAAAATAACTGGTGGTGGTGGCAGATTCCAGAGGAGGGGTTTGTCCGCCGGTAACGCGTGAAAGAATTCAAATGGTGAGCCGTGGAGAACCTCTCGAGGACTTCACGGCTTTTTTGTTTTAAACAGAGCATCCAAAAAGGCCGTGATCAGATTTCCCGGCCTTTTTTAGTTTCAGACACAAGGTGAACCCAATGTATTATCCGGCATTCAAAGACTTCAAAAAACTCGCTTCCGCGGGAAATCTCATCCCTGTCTACCGCGAGATCCTGGCGGACATGGAGACCCCCGTCTCGGCCCTCATGAAGCTCAGCGGCAAGCCCAACGTCTTTCTTCTCGAAAGCGTGGAGGGGGGTGAAAAGTGGGGGCGCTATACCTTCCTGGGATCGGACCCCCGGATCATATACCGGGTGCGGGGCGAAGAGGTCATCATCAAAAAGAACGGGGACATTCAGCGAATCAAACACCAGGGAGACCCCCTGAGGTTTCTGAGGGAACTCCTTGCCGGCTACCGCCCTGTTCCCACCGATGGCCTTCCCAGGTTCTACGGGGGCGCCGTCGGCTTTCTCGGTTACGAGATGGTGCACTTCCTTGAAAAGCTCCCGCAGGGAAACCGGGATGATTTCGGGACCGATGAGGCAACCTTCCTCATCACCGATTCGCTCCTGATTTTCGATAATGTCCGGCACACGATAAAGGTGGTGGCCTGCGCGCTGACCGACGGCAGGGAAGACCTCCGCGCACTTTATGACGAGACGATCCGCAGGATCGATGGGATGATCGAGGCGCTGAGCGCTCCCGCCGCGGAGAAAAAGATGGTTCGTTCCGACAGGGACAGCCGGCCGCTCAAAGCCAACATGACGCCGGAACGCTTCAAGGCCGGTGTCGCGAAGGCCCGGGATTACATACTCGCCGGGGACGCGATCCAGATCGTTCTTTCCCAGCGATTCGAGAGCAAAAACGGGATGGACCCTGTCGACCTTTACCGGGCGCTCCGGTACGTGAACCCCTCTCCTTACCTTTTCTTCCTGAAGCTTGAAGACCTGATTCTCATCGGCTCCTCGCCGGAAGTCATGGTGCGCCTCGAGGAAGGTCTCGTGGAACTGAAACCCATTGCGGGGACGCGGCGAAGGGGAAAAAACGAGCAGGAGGACCGGGTGCTCTCCGATGAGCTCCTCAAAGACCCCAAGGAGCGGGCGGAGCATGTGATGCTCGTGGACCTGGGCAGAAACGACCTGGGCAGGATCGCCCGGATCGGCAGCGTCCAGGTCAACCAGCTGATGGTGGTGGAACGTTACTCCCACGTCATGCATCTCGTCTCCAACATTCAGGCGCAGCTTGCCCCGGGAAAGGACTGTTTCGACGTCCTCAGGGCGACCTTCCCCGCGGGGACCCTCACGGGAGCACCCAAGGTGAGGGCCATGGAAATCATCGATGAACTGGAACCCGCCCGGAGAGGCCCCTACGGCGGAGCCGTCGGATATTTCAGCTTCACGGGGAACATGGACCTCTGCATCACCATCCGGACCATGATGCTCAAAAACGGGAATATCTACATCCAGGCCGGGGCGGGCATCGTGGCCGATTCAGACCCCGACTCGGAATACCGCGAAACAGTGAGCAAGGCCGAAGGGATGCTGCAGGCCATCCGCCTCGCCTCTTCGGGATTCGAGATAACTAAGAAGCAGTAAACAGTGAATAGTAAACGGTGAACAGTAAAAAAATAACAGAAAGAAAAGAATAAAATCACGATGGAGAAAGCAACATGATTCTGATGATCGATAACTATGATTCCTTCACCTACAACATTGTCCAGTACCTGGGCCAGCTTGGCGTCGAGGTGCTCGTTCGGCGCAACGACGAGACGTCCCTTGAAGAGATTGAGGATCTGAAACCCGAAGCGATCTTTCTCTCGCCCGGTCCATGCTCGCCGAAGGAGGCGGGGATCACCGTGGATGTGATCCGGCATTTTCACAAGACGATCCCTCTCATGGGGATCTGCCTGGGACACCAGGCCATCGGCTATGCCTTCGGCGGTGAGGTGGTGAGAGCGGAAAGGGTCATGCATGGGAAGACCTCGCCCATCATCAACGACGGTCAGACGATCTTCAAAGGCCTTCCCAGCCCCTTCACGGCGGGCCGCTACCATTCTCTCATCATAGAGAAATCGTCCCTGCCCTCCTGTCTCGCGGTAAGCGCCGA
Organism: uncultured Syntrophaceae bacterium; assembly: GCA_964464185.1. GTDB lineage: Bacteria > Desulfobacterota > Syntrophia > Syntrophales > UBA4778 > UBA4054. The sequence continues at coordinate 3,435 of CAYXFF010000169.1, forward strand.
GACGGAGGATGGGGAGATCATGGCCGTGCGGCACCGGGACTATCCGGTGGAGGGGGTGCAGTTCCATCCGGAATCGATACTCACACCTCAGGGAAAGCGGATCATCCGGAATTTCATGGACGTGGCGGGCATGAACGGGGAAAAGAACGAAGATGCGAAGATGGGAAGTTAGGAAGATGCGAACCATTTAAAAAATCATATTGT
>CAYXFF010000170.1:0-3537 GCA_964464185.1 uncultured Syntrophaceae bacterium
CCACCTCCACGTCAAAGGAAAAAGATGATCCCAGTATATTTTCACCAAGCAGGCCTAGGTCCCTCGCCTGTTTCACGGCAATCCGTGCATGCTGAACTGCTAGTGGGTATTCATTACGCACATAAATATATCCCTTTTGCGCGCCGACCGCCCATGCCCCGATCATCATCCCTTCGATGACCAGATGCGGGTTGGATTCGAGAAGACAGCGATCCATGTATGCCCCGGGGTCTCCCTCGTCGGCATTGCATATGACATATTTCTCGTCACTCGGCGCTGAGCGCGCTTCGGCCCATTTACGGCCCGTGGGGAATCCTCCCCCTCCCCGTCCCCTCAGGCCGGAGGACCTGACCTCTTCAATGACTGTCTTTGGGGATATGGAATCGAGGGTTTTTACAAGCGCCTTGTATCCACCGATGGCTATAAAGTCTTTAATGGAACGCGGATCCACCCACTTGTTGTATTGCAGGAGCTGCCGGTCCTGAGCCTGGTAAAAAGGGATCTCCGCCTCGGAACGAGCCTGTTTTCCGGAAACAGGATCCGTGTAAAGAAGACGCTCGATGATCTCACCGCCCTTAACCGTTTTTGCCACAATCTCCCTGGCATCATCGGGGGTAACGCGACAGTAAATGATATTCCCCCGCTCAAAGAGAATCATCGGTTCCTGTTCGCAAAAACCATGACAACCCGTTAAATGAACTTGGACATTTTTGTCCACACCTTGCTTGGCAATTTCTTGAAGTATGGCCTTGATCACGGCAAGAGAATTTGCGGCCTGACAGCACGTCCCATTCGGAATGATGATCGTTGACGTGATGTCTTTCCTTTCCTCCAGAAGTTTCTGACGAAAACCTTCCAAATCGCTGCTATGATTGAGTTTACGCATCGGCAACCTCCTTTTTCTTTTTTCCCTTGGCATTGTCGATGATTTTGCGCAGTTTAGCGGGGGTCATATGATCCAGATAGGATTCGTTCTGAACGACGATGGGAGCAAGGGCACAGGCCCCAAGGCAATTCACACACTCTATTGTGAAAAGGCCGTCTTTGGTCGTATCTCCGGGTTCTATCCGGAGCTGCCCCTTCACCTGGTCTATCAGAAGATCGGAACCCCTCACGTGACAGGCCGTTCCCGTGCAGATGGTGATCACATTTTTTCCGCGGGGTTTTAATGTAAATGCCTTGTAGAAGTTGGCGACGCGGTATACCTCCATGAGAGGCACGCCGAGTTCCCTGGCTACGGTCATCATGGCATCCTGCGGTATATACCCGCAGATTTTCTGCACGTCCTGAAGAACCTCAATGAGCTGCTCGGGCTGGCTCCGCCTTCCCTCCAAGATCGGTTCAATCGTAGTCATAAGCGTCAGGACCTCCCTTGTTAAATTTATTATTGCTTGGTACCTGACTACATGCTATAAAGATGGATGTAAATACGGTATAAATGCACTTATAATGCCTATATATCATGTGTATTTTTGAAACCATTTTATTGCTCATATATTGCCTATATAAGATTGGTATAGGAGGCAACATTTTATGGCCCGACTGCCGATAACTCCGCTTAAGAAAGAATTTCAAGAACCATTCAACCCCGGAGATTTGCTTTCCTATCTCTGGCGGATCCCACAGCATTCGGAAAGTGAGCCCGAGAAAATCGAGCTGGCTCTGCGCGAACGCATCAAGGAGCTGAACTGCCTTTACGGCATCGCCCGGCTCGCTGAGCGCTATTACGATTCCATGGACGATTTTCTGAAATACCTCGTGGATTTCCTTCCCCCATCCTGGCAGTATCCTGACATCACCTGTTCGAGGATCATCTTCGAGGAGAGAACTTACCGGAGCAAGAACTTCAAGGTGACGAAATGGCGCCAGTCATCACAGATTCTGGCATACAACGAGCCGGTGGGAGAGGTAGCTGTTTTTTATCTGGAGGAGCGGCCTGCGGCCGATGAAGGTCCTTTCCTCAAGGAAGAGCGGGTGTTGATAGACGAGGTGGCTCAGCGGATCGGCGCCATCGCCATCCGGATGTCCGCGGAAAAGGAACTGCAGGAGATCAACAAGCAGCTGAGCCTCGAGCGCACGGCCCTGCAGGAGGCGAACGCGGCACTGCGCACGGTGCTCGCGAAAATAGAGGAGGAAAAGCAGAGAATTTACAAAGATATGCAGGCAAATATCGAAAAGGCCATCATGCCGATTCTGCATGCCCTCGCTATTGAAGTGCCGAAAACACAGCGAAAGTATGTGGAAATTTTAAAAAACAACCTTGAAGAGATTACATCTCCTTTCATGAACCGATTTTTATATAAATTTCAATCTCTTACACCCACAGAAATAAGCATATGCAATCTGATCCGGAACGGGATGCGGAATAAGGAAATCGCGGACCTCCGCGGTGTTTCCGTTGCGACCATAAACCGTCACCGTGAGCATATTCGGAAAAAGCTTAAAATTACCAACAGCGACGTTAATCTTACAACTTATCTGCAATCACCCTTCTAATGAAAGGCTTTCCTTCAGTTCCGAATATCAAGGTCGGCGATGTTTTGCCTCGAGACAACGATTTCCCTGTCTTCTGTTCTAACCCTGACGCTCATGAACCCGAGAACTTGATATTTCCCGTTTTCAAAATCTTCCGAGTCGAAGCGGACGGCAAAATCCATTTGCCGATTCGATGATTCTCCGACCTTGATCCAGGTCTGATTCCCTTTTTTCCGGATATACCAGCCATTGGTCACGCCTGTCGGATAACCCGAAATGTGAAGCGATGCCAATTCCCTCTTGAGGAGTTCGTCATCAAGGTTTTCCCTGAGAACGACGCATCCGCAATATTTCTTGATGGAAATAGTCGGCACCAGAAATTGAGGACCCCAACTGACCGTAGACAAATTAACAATCATAAGTCACCTCCTTATCCTCAATACGTTGCTTCATTTCAAATCGTTGGCAACCTTTGCAAATTCTCATAATTTTAAAAATTGCAAAAAACATTCCTTGCCGTGTTTAGCCGCTAAAGTTATAAGCATACAAGATCACTGCATAATTAAGATTGCCCAACAACCATTCCATGCCGAATAACTACAATTTCGAATGATTCGGCATCATTGAAAGACAATAATGTCGTTTGTTCCCCAAGCCGCCCATTCCCTCTAACCGATATTTTTTGACAAAGCCTGTGAGATGGATTAAGAATTTTTCATGATTCGAACGATTGAACAGAGTTGGACCTGTGTGGGATGCGGGTACTGCTGTATCCGGCAGACCTGCACCTCCGGCCGTCAGCGTCATCCCGACGCTGCCGGAAGGACATGCCCGGAACTGGCGTGGAACGGCTCACGATATATCTGCAGGATGATGACCCTGCCGGACAGGATGACCGCTTTTTACAGGGAACAGCTTCAGACCGGCCTGGGATGCCGGTCCTACGGCAATCCCTGGCGGAACGATGTCAGAAAAAGGACGGAGGAGGAAATGGCTTCCGTGGCGGGCGAGTCCTATTATGGGGAAAAGAGAAAGCGGACTGGTTAAAGCCAGCCGCCCTAA
>CAYXFF010000171.1:0-3534 GCA_964464185.1 uncultured Syntrophaceae bacterium
TTGATTTATTCTTTCATGGGGTTGCCACCTGTGTTTAGATGATCGGCAGGTTTAGATAAGGCAACGAGAAACGGGCTACGACTGGCTGAGATTTCTCAGCCAAGACCAGATAAATATCTGTTTCGCATATAATAAATACTATTCAGGTCATATTGTCAAATAGAATCGTTGCCACTTAACGCAGATTACCATCTGTATCCTTGAACTTTTGAGCATAAGTTGGGATTGTGGGTAACAGGAAGCAGCCTCAACTTTACATATTAGCATAAAAAACATTGTTTTCTTTTAAAGTATCTGTCTTTTCAACTTCAAAGAACTCTTAAAGTTGACAACTTTCCGAGCACTTATTTCCATGGGCTCACCGGTCTGCGGGTTTCTCCCTATTCTGGATTTCTTTTTCTTTACAGACCACCTGCCGAACCCGGATATCATAACGGCCCTTCCGTTCTGAAGCTCATCTTTTATGATCTGAAACATTGACTCAAATATTTGAACACACTTTTCCTTTGGAAGATTATCAGCGGCATATAGATTCGCAATAATTTTTTCCTTCGTCAGGCTCATGGAATTTCCCTTTCGTCCGATAATGGTTAACCCTTCCTTAATGGAGCCGGATCTATATTATAAATGGAGGTCCCCGGTCGGAGGGAGGTAGCAGCCGGGGACCTCCAACCAGAAAAGAAGGTCGAGGAGGAGGTGACGACACCCGCTTATTCGAGCCAGGCTTTTTTCCTTCTTTTCCAGCATCTTCTTGTTCCTGTTTGAAAACGTGGATATTAACTCTGCTTATCTGTACTCGTCGTTTGATCAGATTTCTTTTCAGGCTCGTTTATGGCTTTTTTAAAATCCCTGATCGCCTTACCGATGGAACTTCCCAGCTCGGGCAGTTTCCCCGGACCAAACATGATCAGGGCAATAACAAGAATAACCAATAGCTCAGGCATTCCCAGGTTAAACAATTTCTCTCACCTCCTTAGAACTAACACCCGATATTCTTCACGTTTTGTCAAGGTCTGCCGGTGCGGGCTCATCCTCCACGGGGGCTGGAGGCTGAGGGGCAGGTTCAGTATCCGGCGTTACACCTTGCTGGATATCGGTTGGTGTATCCTGCATTACACCCTGTTGGGTATCAGTTGGTGTATCGCTTTTTTCTATCACTTTGCTTTCTTGCGTTCGTTCATCGGAAAAGGCTGTGAAAGGCGTGGCGAACAGAAGAACCAGACAGGCGATGACCATCAGAATTTTTGACAACTTCATTTTACGGTACCTCCTCTTTATTTATGTTTAGCAACCGGGAGCTGTATCGTTTAACACATCAGTCTTTGGCGACCACTAAAACTCGATGCCCCTGGAGGTATCTATGGCGTGACTATGCGTGTGAAATAACGCGCGAGGATGAAATCAGTTTAAAGGAGGCGCCCTGAGGAAATAAGGAAAGGCTGTCGGTAATGAGGAAAAAGACGGCTTAAATATGCGAACATGCTCTTGAGCCTGATTTAGTATGCAGAGGAAAAATCCCTTAAGCAGTACGGTAAAGTTCTTTTTTTTGTCGAAAGAATAATCGCCGTCAGGAGTAAAGGAAGATAGCTGCACGGTTGAGGTAAAAGCAACACTATCTTGGTCAAGAACATCCGTCAGCGATGACAAAAGGAAGATCGCCAAAATGACTGAAATTAATATTTTATACACCATTTTATGAAAATTCATATGCCAAAGCTATTGGAGAACAACTTATAAGTCAATAAATATGTAACAGACAGATTGTTGCCCTTGATTACCGTTTCAAATGGTGAATAAATATTGAAATTCTCGAAACAAGACTACAGGAAGCACTAGATAAAAGCCGATTTATGATTTCCAAAATAGTCCAACCATCAAAATCGCTGACGACACCTGCAACCGACCAAGTGGCGGCAGACAGGGTAAATCTTGAAGGCGAAATGATGGAGTGAATGGTCACACGTTTATTGATTTATGCGATATTCCCTCAATGCAAGCTCATCTAAGACTTTAAGGCCACTCACTTCCATGAGTGAGCGCTGTTTTACGATTCCTATTCCCTCGGCAAACCATGTCAAGAACGTGACGTTCCCAAGCCCCTGCATTTTCGTTACACGCTTCAGGACGAAGCAGTCAAATGTGCCGGCTGGAACATTGACCGTCTCCTTGCCCGTTACTTCTAATCTGTCATCCACGCTTGCATCGAAAGTTGATGATATCGTACCGGAAAGTTTGCCTTTCCCTCTGGTCTTAATGGTCCATTTCTTACCTATCTCAATGTCATACGGATACATAAGTGAAAAAGGTGGATCCAAAACGCTTGTCGCCTTTAGACTGGAGCCGTCGGCTGTGAACTCGGTCAACGAGGCACTGCCTACAATATATATTCCGTCGTCTTTTTTTATATAGTATTCGGTTTGGATAGTTCTGCCCGAGGATGTCCCGACGCTCACTTCATCTTGTCTGATATAAGTGAAGGCGGGAATACCGTTAAAAACCTCCAACCCTCCGGCTGTAAATGTTGACAGCCCATGCGCACTGCCACTCCTGTCATAAGTCCAATAATTTCCCTTATTGAGAGATAGAAAAATATCTGTGAATTTGTTTTTGGCAAGTTTAAATTTCGGGTCAATCTGGGTTGCCTTCTGCAACTCTTTCACCGCTCCCGGATAATCTCTTTTCGCTTCCAGCAATGCCCCCTGTCCAAAATGCTGATAGGCTTCCAAAGAGCCAGTCGGAACGGTTGTAACTTTTGCCAGTTCATCTTGCTTGAGTTCGATATTCAAATTTTTAATCAGACCCAAAACAATCTTGTCCTGCAAATCAAAAATATTCTTCAGGTCTCCCGTGGCTTGAGCCGTATGCAGCACTCTTGCCGATTCAACATCCACAAATCGCGCCGTAAGCCGTACTGTTTCGCCGAACTTTTGAAAAGCGCCCACGACCATAATGCTTGCACCGGCTATTTTTCCCAACTTGACGGCTGTTCTTTCATCTGCCATTCCCGACCATTGAAATTTCTGCTCGTCCATCACTTTTCGCAATTGCACCCTGTCGACAAGAACAATGCCCTTCACGGCAAGCAAACTGTTCGTTATGGTTTCGGGTATGCCTGCGGAGAGCCAATCCAGGGATCTGTCCCCGTTAACATTTTTAAACGGGACGACGGCTATCGTGCTCTGAGCACCCACAGGAAGCGCGGTAAGAGTCAAAGAAAAAACAAGCATAACGAGCGATGCCGATAAAATCTTTAGTTTCATTTTTCTGCCTTCCAAAATCATCATTGATATGACCGCTATCGTTCTCACAGCGAAATCAACACGGCTTCTCCCATTGCGTCTTTGTCACGCATTCTTTTCGATAAGGCATTGCTCTTTATGTGGAGGAAGAATGGTATGGACGGTCTAGCATGTCAATATTATAATGATCACCGATTACCACTTGTACTCAAGTATAAAAAGTTAAAATAGAAAAACAACATTTCAGGAAGGACTTGATAAGAAAGTTCCCCCACGATTCTTCGGTTTTACTATC
>CAYXFF010000172.1:0-3534 GCA_964464185.1 uncultured Syntrophaceae bacterium
TGAACCCTTTTTTCAATCTGAACTATTTTCTGTTCTGATTTCCCGTCAAGTATTCCGCCGCCAGGACTTTATTGAACGTCCTGTTCCCGTTTAGTTCGGGGATCTCAAAATCAAAGACAATTTTGAAAAAACTCATGACGATGCTGAATGTGGCGCCCCAGAGGATTTCTTCCTCACCCCGGTCATCCTTTGCGATGAAACAGGGAAAATGCCGGATTCCGCTGATGTTGTCCCTCAGCTTGTAATCGGTCTCAATCGTGTAAAGCCCATAATTGCTGGCATCGAAAAAATCCTTCAGGGGCAGTTCAAGAATTTTTTCAACCTCAAAATTCGGTCTGGGCTTCCAGTCACGCTTCACATACCCCACCAGGGGGAAAATAACTCTCGTAAAGGCGATCAACGGACGGCAGGGGAGGGGGCCAAGGCATTGCAGGTTGAAGGGGCTGATGCCCAGTTCTTCCCACGTCTCACGGACGGCGTTGGTCAGGAAAAGAAGAATGGTCTGGAAGTCTGCCTTTCCGCGTTTTCTGGCATGGGCCATGGCATCCCCTCGTAAAATCGGGGGAAATCCGGCTGCGACAAAACGGCTCAGAATTGGGTCGGCGACGCGATGGAACATCCCGCCGGGGCAGCTGATATCGCCGCTCTGCACCACCCCGGAGGAGCGTTTCATGAGCTTGAAAACAAAATCGCCCCGTCCCTCTGCCGGGTTCTTGTGCACTCTGAAAAAAAGAGGAAGAAGAACTCCCGCCGGCCTCCAGGACTCTCTGCTTTCATTCGGCGAGGCGATGAAATCCATCGTTTCACAAAAATCAATGCGGGCGTTTCCCAGTTTTTCGACGGCAAGACGGAGAAAATTATCGCGCTGCGAAAGGATTTCGAGGTTCGTCATGACGGATGAACCTCGTATCCTGCGATGAGATTCATTATCTTTCTTTCGTACCAGCAGCCGAAGGGAAAGGGTTCGAGAAAACCGCAGTGGCCGCCGTGGCTCTGGATCAGGCGTCTCAGGTATCCGTTTGCCCTGACGTCCCGCATGTCGCGGGCGCAGATGATGGGATCGTCTTCAGCGGAAACGGTGGTCACGGGGACGGAAAGGGCTGACAGAGCTTCCCCCGTGAGGGTATACTGTCGGAAGTAGTCCCTGTAGGTGGGGAATTCCGGGTAGTATTTCATGACCGATTCCGTCATTTCCATGCAGGTCTGGAGCTTCAGGGTGCCGGTGAAATCGTATTGACGGGGGAAGAGGGCCTGCTTTTTCAGAAGGGACCGTTTCCACTTTCTCAGAAAATAATGGCGGTAGGGGCTTTCATCAATGGCGACAGTTGCCTTATGGGGGTCCAGGGACGGGCTGATGCATATAATCTCCCGAAGGTTCGGGATCGCGGATTCAGAGGCCCTCAAGGCGACACGGAGGGCGAAATTACCTCCCAAAGAAAACCCCGCAATGAAAAAAGGACCTCTTGCGAGGCTCGAAACCCGGCGTGCCGTGTGGAACACCTCTTCGATCCTCGCGCCATGAAAGAGTCCCTCGTTTAGATGATGGCTTTTTCCGTGGTCTCTCAGATTGAGCCTGAAGACATCGCAGCCTTTTGAGAAGAGATAGCGCCCTGTAGAAAGCATGTACGTGGACTCGGAACTTCCCTCCCAGCCGTGTATCAGAAGAACGAGAGGACAGCTTTCCTTCCCGGGCTGTTGAGAGTGATAACCCAGAAGGCGGACACCCTTTCCCGCTTCCAGAACGACTTCCAAGGCGGACGCAAGCATGGGGTTTTCCCCCCAAGCCCTGATCCTGAGGCTTCCAAAGACAGTCTGCAAATGTGGATTTTTTGCCCAGGGCTGGGGTTTGAAATGATCCTCCGCCATGGATTCAAAGGAATCGTTCATTATTTTCAGTTCATTTCTGATGATAATCTGTTGACTTCATAATAAGCCAAATATTATTATGGAACATACGCTTGTGGATTGTCAAGTCGCAGCACCATCCGTAGGAACCGGGCCATGAAAGAGCAGTACCTTATACTGCCGGCTTTTGTCGTTTTTTTGATCGCGCTCTTGGTTCCTGCGGACCAGACCCGGGGGATGGATCCTGGAAGACCCATGAAATCGATTCAAGAAAATAAAGGGGAAGTTGTTATACTGCCAGCTCCGGAGAAGCGGGGTTCCCTGTCGCTGGAGGAAGCCCTTTACAAGCGGGAATCGGTCCGCAGCTTCTCGCCGGATCCCCTGACGGTTAAAGAGATCTCCCAGATTCTCTGGGCGGCCCAGGGCACGACCCGCCACTGGGGCGGCAGGACATCGCCCTCAGCGGGCGCCCTTTATCCTCTGGAAATATACATGGCCCTTCGGGAGGGCCTATACAAATACGTTCCAAGTCAGCATCAAATGCTTCAGGTTGCCAACAGGAATTTTATGGCGTCTCTCTCAGATGCGGCGCTGGGCCAGGGGTGCGTGAGGGAAGCGCCGGCCGTTGTGATCATCACGGCGGTCTATGAGCGGATTGAAAGAAAATACGGCAGCCGCGGAGAGCGCTATGTCAAGATCGAAGTCGGTCACGCCGCGCAGAATATTCTCCTCCAGGCGGTGTCTCTGGGACTCAGCGCTGTGCCCGTGGGAGCCTTCCATGATGAAAAAGTGCGCCGGATCTTGTCCCTGCCTGATGATCACAAACCCCTCTATCTCATTCCTGTGGGCCATGGAAGGAGATAGACGCGGAACCGTCCGTAATTTTTCTTGCAAACGAAAGGTAAATTTCATAGTATTCGGCGTCCTGTCAGAGCTATTCGGCAAGATGCCGTTTTGATAAGGGATTGATGAAATTGATTGAGAAGGAGGAACCATGGAAATGACATCCCAACCAAAGCGTTCGCTTGGTAAAATCATTGAAGACCAGATTGTGAGATGGCAGGTTGATCAGAAAAAGAAATACAAGAAACCGATTCGCCCCGTTATTACCTTGTCGAGGGTGCCCGGGGCAGGCGGGAGCGTTTTAGCCCAGCGGCTTGCGCAGGATCTCAAGATTGATCTGTTCGACCAGAAAATAGTTGAGGAAATAGCCAAGAGCTCCAAAGTGAGCGAAAAAGTCGTTCAGACCCTTGACGAGCAGGACCGATCCATTCTTGACGACTGGATCCGGATGCTTGGCGAGGGATATCTGTGGTCTTATGAGTATTTGAAATATCTCACGAAGGTCGTGGGCACCATCGGCGCGCACGGTCATGCCTTGATCCTCGGCCGCGGAGCCAGTTTCATCCTGCCGCAGGAAGTGTCCCTTCGCGTTCTCGTTCTGGCGCCGCTGCAGACGCGGATCGACAATGTCATGAGAGGTTACGGCGCTTCCGCGAGCGAGGCAAGACGCCGCGTTCTTCGCACGGAATCAGACCGCAGGGCTTTCATACGCAAATATTTCAATGCCGACATGACGGACCCCCTGAATTACGACCTGGTCATCAACACGAAGAATTTAAGCATTGACGCTGCCGTCAAGATCGTCGAGGAGGCCTTCAATTCACGGGAGTGGTACAATTACAACGT
>CAYXFF010000173.1:0-3512 GCA_964464185.1 uncultured Syntrophaceae bacterium
CAGCGCAACTGATGCATACATAAAAGAGACAGGACGTCCAGTATTGATTCTTGCCTTCGTTTGAAACAACTCCGATGATTCCGACAATAAAGCCCAAGGCAAGTCCGATCTCCACAACCGGGCTGCATCCCCAATAGGAAATGAAGGTCCCCAGCGTGTGGACCCAAGTGCCGCTGAATCGGGCATTCACCCACAGGTCAATCGCACGATCAAAGAAAAGAAAAAAGATCACGTACAGCAGGACGAATCCCGCAAAGGTCACGGCGGTCTGTCTCGGCAATTTATCCTTCATGGGGTGGGTTTTCCGTATTTTTTCCACAATTTCTCCCCGACGCGCTTCAACGCGACGGGATTCCGTTCATCAGACCTCGGTTCTGTAACTACTCAATACAAATCACGGAGGGCTTCTGGATTGAAAAAGTCTTCAGCGTTCCCAGAATCTTGCGGAGAACCGCCGGGTCGAATTGTTCCCGGGCCGGCCCCTTCCGAGGATCGACGCCGACAGGATCAGCCGACAAGATCATCTTCTTCCACGAAGGAGAAATATCGACAAAATACGTCGGCCCCTTCTTTCCTTCTTCAGTGACAATTGGTTCCGTTTCGACTGTAACGTCTTTCGGCTCGGCTTCGTCCGAGTCGTCGTGTGGTCCCGGATAGGTCTCGCGCATGCAGGTCAATTCCAATTCATAAATCTTCGCGCCATAGAGCGATACGGACTCGCGAACCGCCACGGGATCGCCACAGCATGAGGACCCCTCTGGACCATCGGCCTGCGTAACGGTTTTGGCCCGGGCGATTCCCAACGCTCTGGCGATCGTGTTTGCTGGTTGCCGCGGACACTCGTAAGGGGGCCATACCTCGAACTCCACAAGCGTGCCTCCCGTCTTGGCGTCCTTCAGCGATGCGCTCGCGCCATCGAAGTATGCCTTGAATTCCATATCGGCCGGGTAGGAAATCTCAAAGCCGAATTTTTCGCTTCGGTAAGTCTTCCAATTCTGTTCAGCATTCGCGGCGGCGCCCGCCAACCCGGTCAGCAGCATCGAGCACAGCCCGACCATTAGCGCAAGTCTCACGGGGTTCTCCTTGTTTGTGTTTTGGGAACGCCCTTTAGATATTTACGTTTGCTTTGCTTGAATGGCGTGCCGGGCGTTAATGGTAATTCAAATATAGACACGGTTCAGGAAGTCCCCTATCTTTCCCCATAGAAATCTACATAGATCAGTTGATTATTTCAACATAAGATTACGGGAAGGAATTTATCGATTTCGACCTTTCAATTCCGTTGACATATGGGTGATCCGGATGTTTAATTTTTTCAGGGAAAGTCAAAAATAGCGCCAACGAGAAATTTGACGAGCATTATGTCTGGAATTATGCTACTGAAATATTTGTTAGGGCACAAATGTTTTTTATGATACGGGCCGAAGGGGAGAAAACAAGAGGCGCCGGGGCACACAAGGATAAAGGCAACGAGCTCTAAGTATAAGTATCTGTCTTTGCAATATATTATTACAAAAAGGAGGCAACTATGATGGCTGTAAACAAGACAATTTTATCCTTTATCGCGGGGGTGTGCCTGCTGGCTGCCGCCTCATTCGCCCATGCGGATGCGGCCGCCGTGGCAAAGAGTATCTCCGACTACAAAGCGGCCTCCCAGGATTTGGTCAGGCTGTATACGAGCGCCGGCAGTGAAGCGGCAGCCAAGGCCCTGGAGGCGCAGATCGATGCGGCAACCAAGCGACAGAAAGCGGCCGAGGAGGCTTTGAGCGCGGCAATGCAGCAGCTCGATCCAAATAACCAGGAAAACGGTAAGATGATTGAAAAAGCTTTCATGGAGATACAGGCTGCCAACGACGCCGTTTCAGCAGCGCATCTAAAGGCCATGGAAAGCCAGTCCGCCGCCGGGGCACAGAAAAAATGACCATTTTGCTTGAAAGGAGGGGCTGACATGAATCAACGTGATTGCAACGCACGCGGCGGGATCCGGCGTTTCCTGACCTGGTTCCTTAGCCCGGCAATGATCATTGCCGTTTTCATGATGAGCACGATGGCTTTTGCAGAAGGAGATCTGTCGCCTGCACTTTCTTCCGGCGATCTCCAAAAAGTGATGAAATGGATCGCGCAGGAAGTCTCCAATAGCCGCCAGTCATTCTGCTATCGGGATAGTTACGGGCGCGGCGTGGGTAAGCCGATGCAGTGCGCTGCGGGACAACAGCAGGATGCCGGTTTGTGCTACACTCCGTGTAAATCGGGCTACAAAGGTGTGGGACCGGTGTGCTGGCAGCATTGCGAGTCAGGCTATCGAGACGACGGCGCTTTCTGCGCCAAGCCGGGACCGTACGGCCGAGGCGCCGGTTATCCATGGAAGTTCGGCGATGGTTTTAACGACAAAGGCATGCGCAAACGGTGTGAGAAAGATCATCGGCAGGGCTGCGAGAAATATGGGGCGATCTTCTATCCCAAGTGCAGATCGGGATACCATGCAGTTGGTTGCTGCATTTGCTCGCCCAATTGTCCCCCGGGTCAGACCGATATCGGCGTTTCCTGTGCAAAAAAAAGCTACGGGCGCGGGGTCGGCAAACCCCTATCAACCTGCCCGAGCGGACAGGATAAAGACGCGCTGCTGTGTTACCCGAAATGCAAGAGCGGATTTCACGGCGTAGGCCCGGTCTGCTGGCAGAACTGCCCTTCCGGGCGCAAAAATTGCGGCGTCGGCTGCACGACAAGTACGATGTCCTGTGTGTCGGATACCGCCAACATGGTCACGTCGCCGCTGATCCTCGCGGTGAACATCGCCACCATGGGCTCCAGTTCGGGTGCAACCAGCGCCGGAAGATTTGCCACTATCTCGACAAAGATGAAGCAGCTCGCCGCTGCAACCAAAGATGTGAGGGAGATCGCCAAGCTGGCCAAGCAAGTCGGTACGGTCGCGTATCAGGTGGCCCAGACGACGGAACTGTGGGTCAATGACTACGTCGGTAATTTTGAAAGCATGACCAACAAAAGAGTTGTCAACGAGCTGTCAAGACATTTCAGCGGCAATGCACTGCTCTGGGTCAAGCAGCAGTATGCGAAGAACCACCTGACGCTGATGCTGAAGTCTAACGGCATTGAGACCGCTCAAAACATGCTGAGCACGGTTTCGGCATTCGATCCGTCGGGAGTGACAGGGGTGGTCAGTGCTTTCGCAAAACCTGTCTGCGCAACCGATCAGAGCTTCCCAACATTTAAGTTGCTTTCCCAAACCGCGCCTGCACCAGCACCAGCCACCCCGACACCCACCACACCTGCCACACCCGCGGCCGGCGGTTCATTGAAATGGGTGGCCAGTACCGGGGCAGTGCCCCCGAATGCAGTCATGGGCGGCCAGGAACGAGGGAGAACGCTGCCGATCTGTCGCGGGGCTTACCAGGGCGGCACACATCCCGGGAAACTTGTAGCCGGAAAGTGCAATATTGGCTGGGGCGGCAGGGAAATTACACTCGGAAGCTTCGAGGTCCTGGTCAGCAATA
>CAYXFF010000174.1:0-3462 GCA_964464185.1 uncultured Syntrophaceae bacterium
CAGCCTGTTGATTTTTAATGCAAGGATAAAAATATTTGTTATGATGGATACAAGGCGAGGTTCAAAATGAACAGTGATGAGCATTTGAAAGAGAAAGTTGTTCATCTCTTGGATGACATGCGACGAATACTCGAAGAGATGAAAGAATCAAAGTCTCACGCCGGAAATATCAGGCGCCTCACGGAAATCGCCCGGACCATGGCCGACCTGGTTGAAACAAGAGATCCTCACAAGGCGGGGCACCAGTTGAGGGTGGCCGATCTTGCCGAGTCGATCGGAACAGACATGAACCTTCCAGGCAAACAGATCGAAGGTATCCTTCTGGCCGGCATGATGCACGACATCGGCAAGATGAACATCCCTCGTGACATACTGAACAAACCGGTGAAATTAAATGCAGCGGAATATCAGGTTGTCACGACCCATGTCCAGGCCGGACATGATCTTCTGAGAGATTTAGACTTTCCCTGGCCCGTGGCGAGGATGGTTCTGGAGCATCACGAAAAATGCAACGGTTCGGGATATCCGAACGGACGGAAGGGCGATGACCTTCTGCTGGAGGCGCGGATCATAGCGGTTGCCGACGTGGTGGACGCCTTTGCCACATCCCGGTCTTACCGGCCGGCCTTGGAAATCGATGCGGCTTTGTTTTTCCTTTCCGGAAACAGAGGCAGTCTTTATGACTCCGAAGTCGTGAATACCTGTCTGCGGCTTTTTAATGAGAAGGGGTATAAGATGCTTGAAGTGGATTAGAACGCGGCAGCCGCTCAGTCCGCGAAAAGCGGCGTGAAATCAAAGGCCGTCACATCCACGAGTCCCCTGTCCGTGATCTTGAGTTCCGGTATGACCGGGAGCGCCATGAACGAGAGGGCCATGAACGGTTCTTCCAGGGTACAACCCAGATCCACGGACGCCTGTCTCATCTTCCGCCAGCCTTCCGCCACTTCCCGAAGAGGCCTGTCCGACATGAGCCCTCCTATGGGAAGAGCGAGGCGACCCACGGCCTGTCCATCTCTGACGGCCGCCAGCCCCCCTCTCATCTCCTCAACAGCCTTCACGGCTGCGTAAATGTCCCTGTCCGTGCAGCCGATGCATACGATGTTGTGGGAGTCATGAGCGACGGATGAAGCCAGGGCTCCCTCTTTCAGCCCGAATCCCTTCACGAATCCCAGTCCCATGTTGCCTGTCGCCCCATATCTCTCAATCACGGCTATCTTGACGATATCTCTTCCCGTATCCGACACGGCCATTCCATTCACCTTGAAAGCTTTTTCCGTTAGATTTTTCGTTAAAATCTGGTCGCGGACAAGACCGATGACACGGATAGAATCCCCCAGAGCGGGAATGGCGAAAGACTCCTGGCTATAGGGCCTGATGGCCATGGGAGAGAAGTCTACCGTCTTTGCTGTGGAGCAGATATCCCGGATAAGTGATTGACCGTCGTAGACGGGTATTCCCGACTTGATGACCGTTTCCACGCGGCATGGCTTCAACGAGGAAAGAACGACAAGATCCGCTCGATAACCCGGCGCCACCGCTCCCCTGTCTCTCAGATTAAAGTATTGCGCCGTACTCAGGGTCACCATGGTAATCGCAAGAACCGGGTCAAGACCTGCATCCATGGCTTCGTTCAGCAGGTAGTCCAGGTGTCCCTTCTCCATGAGATCATGAGGATGCAGGTCATCGGTCACGAAGGAGCAGTGACGCGCAGATAGGGGCGTCACAATGGGAAGAAGCGTTTTCAGGTTCCTGGCCTGCGTTCCCTCGCGGATCATGACGTGCATCCCCGACCGGAGCTTCTCCCTTGCTTCCGCCAGCCCCGTGCACTCGTGATCCGAGCGTATACGCGATCCGATGTAGGCGCAGAGGTCTTTTCCCGAAAGAAGCGGCGCGTGCCCGTCCTTCACGGTGTCGCAGAATGCGGCGATTTTCTCCAGGACCGGATGCATCCCCGTCACAACACCCGGATAATTCATCATCTCAGCCAGTCCCAGCACGCGGTCTCTTCCTTTGAACTCCAGAAGATCCTGCGCGGTAAGAAACGCTCCCGACGTTTCCAGATGGGTCGCCGGCACGCAGGACGGGAGCATGATATAGACATCCAGGGGCAGACCTTCGCTGCTTTCCAGGATATACTCTATCCCCTTCTTTCCCATGACGTTGGCGATCTCGTGAGGGTCCGAGACAATGGCGGTCGTGCCCCTCGGGATCATGGCTTTCGCCAGTTCCGGCGGAGAAAGCATGGTGCTCTCGATATGAATGTGCCCGTCCATGAACCCCGGGGCCACATACCTGCCCCTCACGTCCATCTCATGCGGACCGTCGTACTCACCCACGCCGGCAATGAATCCCCCGCATAATGCAATGTCGCCGCTGATAATCTCTCCGGTGAAGACGTTGATCACCCTGCCGCCCTTCAGCACAAGATCGGGGGCCGCCTCCCCACGGGCCACACGGATGCGATTCGATAATGTTCTTATTTCATTGTCGATATTTTCCCGGTTCACGTCTTTCTCACTTTTCCCGTTCCGGACACCTTCCAGCGCCTGCGGCGGGTCTGTACTCCATAAAGAAGCGGTAAAAGGCGGCGATGACCAGGGCGTGGGTGATCTCTCCCTCACGGATGAGGTCAGGGATATCCACGAGAGGACGCCTCACGACCTCGATATCTTCTCTGTCATCCTGCATGAGATCGCCCGCGTGACGGACATTCCGGGCCAGAAAAGTGTAGCACAGGTTGTTCTGGATGGCCGGATTGGGATGGACAGATCCGAGGAGGGTCCATTCCGTGCTTTCATAGCCCGTTTCCTCTCTCAATTCACGCTGCGCCGCTTCTTCAGGCGTGTCCTCCTTCTCCACCAATCCTCCGGGGATCTCCAGGGTGACGTCCCTCGTTCCATGGCGAAACTGCCGTATGAGAACGATCTGCTCATCCGCCGTGACAGGAATGATGTTGACCCAGGCCGCTGTCTCCATGATGAAAAAATCGTGCGTCTGTCCCGTTCGGGGCGACCGGGCTCTGTCCGTTCGGAGACCGAAAACACGGTAGGATTTATCCAGAGAGCTTGACAGGCGTTCCCAATGTTTCGGCGGCATGGAATTTTCAGTCCTCAGCTATATAACGTCCATCTTGGCATCCACGATGAGGCAGCCTTTCCCCTTTTCGAGAACCACGAGGGGATTGATATCCAGGTTTCTTATTTCCGGGTGCTCGGCGAGAAGACGGGACGCCCGGACCATGCATTGGATCAGCACCGCCAAATCGGAGGGCGGTTGCCCCCTGAATCCTTTCAGGATCGCCGCCCCCTTGATTTCCTCTATCATCTCGCGCGCCGTCCCAGCATCGATGGGGGCGACCCGGATGACGACGTCTTTCAGGACCTCGACAAAAACACCTCCCAGTCCGAAAAGAATGACCGGCCCGAACTCCGGGTCCTGCTTTCCGCCGATGAAGACTTCCTG
>CAYXFF010000175.1:0-3452 GCA_964464185.1 uncultured Syntrophaceae bacterium
GTTCACCTCGATGAACCGGTCCGGGCGTTCAATTCCCGGCGGCCCCGCTCAATTTCTCCGTCATGTCCAGTATCGTCCGGATTCCGGATTCGATCCGGATCGCTTTGATTTCAGCGCCGGGGCTGAAGTTGAGTCTCTTCATGTCCACTTTTTTCAGGGTAAGATCCTGATAGGAGCGGAAATACAGGACCTTGTTCGTCAGATCCTTGATCACGATCCATTGCGTGTAATCGATCATGTCCTTGTTTGCCGGGCCCTTCGTTTTTATGACACCCAGTGGAATGTCCACCGCGTTGAGAATATGTTCCGCGAGATTGACCGCCCCGGCGGCATTGCTGACCGGGTCGGCCGAGTGGACCATCATGACCGTGCGGACAAAGCGCGAAGGCGGGCTCCAGTCGCCGGGCATTCCCAGCCAGCCGGTGCCGCTGCCCGCCGGATGAACCTTCACCCCGGCGATCGTTTTTTCTTCTTTATCATAGGGGTCGAGATTCACGTAATTGCGCAGATTGGTCAGCTGCCAGTCAAACGTCGGTTTGTTGGTCATCACACCGATGGGATTATCGTAAATTTTTGTCTCCCCGTTGATGAACTCCACCACGATGTTATTGCCCCGGGCATCGTGCAGCGCCGCGTGCAAGCCGGGAACCATGCCCAGTTGCGGCACGAAGACGCCTACAACCGTCACGCGGGGAAGCGCCTTCTTCACTTCGTCAACCGTGGCGAAATTACCCAGCAGCCAGTGACTGAGATCGCCGATCGCAAGCCAGTCGCCGTTTTTAGCTTCCTGATACTTGCTCTCTGTGAACCAGAGGAATTCCACCGACAGCCCGGCTTCGTTCATCCCGTCCAGGAACCCCAGCTTGACGCCAAGCGCGTTGATGCCCAGATAGCCGTATTTCGGTTTCCAGCGGATACCCTTCTTTCCATCAGGCATCATGCTGACCATTTTCTTTGCCCGGGGGAACACAACGACCTCGGAATCCATTCCCATCGCGAATTCCATGGAGCGGCCGATAATGACACTTCCATCTTTTGCTTTCACCTGAAAGTCCGTGCAGGCAACAGAGGCGCCTTCCAGGAGCATGCATGAAATGATGAACACACCTAAAAATATAATCCTTCTCATTATCTCTTCCTCCTTTTGTGTTACTTAGACCCCGGGGTCAGATACTTGCATGTTGACATTTACGACTTCAATCCTGCCATCACGTTCTCCATGTGCCCCTTCGTTTCGTCTTCACCGGGGGCATTGTTTATCCCTCTCCATACAAGACAAACACGGACCAGTAGAAGGGATGCGGATATTTTGCCCTGATCTCTTTGCGGGCCAGCCTCAATGCCTCCGCCCTGCTTTTGCCCGACTTGATGTGGCTGTAAAAGGATGTCATGTATTCGACAGCCGTATCTGAAGCTACTTCCCACAGACTCACGACAACACTCCGGGCACCCGCATGCTGGAAGGCCCTGGCAAAGTTCGCCACCCCTTCTCCTTCCGTCATCCTTCCCTTCCCCGTTGAGCAGGCCGATAAAACGGCCATGTCCGCATTGAACTTTAACCCAAGCACCTCGCTCAGGGTCAGGAACCCATCGTCACTTCCACGGTTCTCGACCTGTCCCAAAATGATGAAAGGCTCCTTGATACCCTGGACCTTTCCCGGCAGGTCGGCATGGGTGGCAAAATGCAGATAGCGATAGTCCTCGAGCGGGGCATTCCTGAAATTGGTTTCTGTCGCCGAAACGCCGAGAAGGATATCCGGCGGCCCGGGCTTCACTCCGAAAAGTCTTGCAATCGCCCTGATCTCATCCTCCGTTTCCGGGAGAGGCGTGAAGGTCACGTCTTCCCAGGCCAGAGCATCGCCCGCGGCGCCGGGTTTCGGCAGGATCGTCACTCCGCGATAGGCGTATTGCTTCAGCTCTTTCGCGGCAGGCGGCGGCTGACCCTGCTGATAGGCGATATATCTCGGATCGGCCTTGTCGTAAATCGGATTGCCGATGGCAAACAGGGATTTGACAGCCGCGGCCGGTTTTACAAGCCTCGTCAGGGCAAGGGCCGTCGCGGACTGGCCGTAGGTGATGACCCATCTGTCTCCGGCAAAGAGGCTGTCTTTGCCATCCTTCACGACCAGGGCCTCAAAGGGCAAGAGCCCCAGGATGCCGTCGGGAACGATGATGACCCTTTCCGTATCCTTCACATCTTTCAAGGCATCGGAGAGCAGCGTATCGTAAAGCTCCTTTGCGAGCCTGGTCGGGAATTCAGGCCGCCCGTCAGAGCTTAAGGGTTCTATCAATTTCTGTACCTTCCCGGTCAGCTCCTCTCTTGAAATGTTTTTTCGATAGATCTTATGGACGCCACCCTTTCTGACGACGAACACCGCCAGGGCGTCGCTGCTTATCCCGAATTCCAGCAGGACTTCATTTTCCCTCAAGGGCAGGTCTTCGGCAGGCATCGGCGTGGGATAATTGATGGCGGCGTAGAGCGGATAATCTTTCCTCAGGGAAGAGACGAGCGCGTCAAGTTCCTTCGTCAGTCTGTCCTTTTTATCCGAGAGTCTTTTGACGACCGCTTCGCCCTTCGCATAGACATTCTCCCAGTTGTCCTCTATGGCTGAAAGCTCCTTGAGAATGCCTGATTCCCTGTTTCTTACATCGGCGGGGATCTGCGGGTCGTTGTATTTCTTCACCGAGCCCGCCATCATTTCAAGAAGCACCCGCGCCTTGGTCAGTTCCGCGTAATAGAACGCGGCGGATGCCAGATCCCTGCCGTAGGGTCTGAAAAGGTCGTCCGGTTCATCTCCCCGAACAGCCCTTTCCGACAAAACGGCCATCAGCTCGCTGTAAGGGGTGACCCGGCTGATATAACCGCCGCCGCCGAAAAACCCGCTCCGCTCGCTCACGGCCCGCCTTATTTCTTCGACGATGGAAACCGCCTTCAACAATTCCTGCGCCGATTCCTTCAAAGCGCCCTTGCCCTTCAAGGCCAGGCCGTACTGGGTGTGATACTCCATGCGGCGGTTCCTGTTATCCCTCCAGTTCGGAGGCAGTTCTTTCAGCAATGCCAGGCCCTCGTCGTATCTTTTCGTTTCCAGATAAACCTGAATCAAGCCGGCATGGATCAACCGGGTCCTGGCCATACGCTTTCCAATGGCCATCCTCTCGAGAAACACGTCCTCGGCGTCCCGATATCTTTTCTGCCGGAGATAGACCGCGCCGATATTATTCAGCCGGTAGGCGATATTATGCGGATTATTCAGTCCCCTCTCTATCCGGAGCGCCTCGTTGAGATGATCCAGCGCCTGTTCATACCGGCCGAGCCGAAAATACTCCATCCCGATGTTGTTCTGGGCCAGCGCGATCCTTTGCGGCCTTTGGAGCTGCAGATCCAGACTCAGGGACTGCCGATAATAGGAAAGGGCCTCATCGGACTGGCCGAGATTCGCATAGACGTTGCC
>CAYXFF010000176.1:0-3430 GCA_964464185.1 uncultured Syntrophaceae bacterium
AGGTCACCAGTTCAGCGGGACGGGGGGACAGCTCGACTACGTTCGCGGGGCCTTCAACGCCCGGGAGGGCAAGTCCATTCTGGCCTTTTATTCCTCGGCCAAGGAGGGGAAAATCTCACGCATCGTTCCGCGCTTCAAGGCGGGAACCGTTGTGACGACGCCGCGAATGGATACCCACTGCCTCGTGACCGAATTCGGCGTCGCCGATCTCAAGGGAAAATCTACAAGAGGCCGGGTTCAGGAGATCATCGCGATCGCCCATCCAAAATTCAGAGATGAGCTCTTCCAGGCAGCCGAACGTCTTTATCTGGTGTGAATCCGGGATACACCCGCCTTCGGGGATACCGTTATCAATATCAGGAGGAACGTTTTATGATCGATCTGAAATCGTGGCCTGACAACAATGCATTCAGAGCCGCTATCAACAAGACACCCTATTATAAAACGATTGCGATGGAACTGATGAAGCTCGACAAAAAAGGCGCGGTGTCCAGGATCAAGTCGGGCCGCAAGCATCGAAACCCCTGGGGAACCGTTCATGGCGGCGCCCTGGCTTCCCTTGTGGACTCGACCAGCGGCTTGTCAACAGTGCCCCATCTGAAAGACGGAGAAACGATCATGACCGTTTCGCTGCAGGTGGAATATTTCGCCCCCGCCGTGGAGGGGGATATTATTGCCCGGGGGAGGATGGTGCATCGAAGCAAGCGGCTGGCCAGAGCGGAAGCGGTCATTGAAGATGAACAGAAAAATCTCATTGCGAAAGGACACGCCGTGTATATGATTTTTCAAAATAATTCGGGGTCAAATCTTTAGTATTGAATGTCGACCGGGCAGCCAATGGAATACGGGTTCAGCATGTCCATTTTATTTTCAAGATTAAAGATTTGACCCCATTTCCGGCTGATGGCCGGGAGTCTGTATTTACCATTGACAGGAAAGCCTATTTTCCCTATCCTCAGTAAAAATTGAGCGTTTTTAAGAGCCTTATGTATTGCGAATTTTACAACTTGACAGAGAAGCCCTTCACGCTTACACCCAATCCAGACTTCATCTTTCTGAGCAAAAATCACAAGGAGGCCTTCGCCCATCTGCTTTACGGCATTGACCACCACGTCGGTTTCATCGAACTGACCGGCGAAGTGGGAACGGGAAAAACGACGGTGATCCGGACTCTCCTCGGCCAGCTTAATCCCGAAAATTACCGGAGCGCCCTCATCTTCAACCCTTTCATCTCTGCCCTGAGCCTGATGCAGACGGTCAACCGCGAGTACGGAATTTTCTGGGAGAACCTGACGGGCGCTGAACTTCTCGATTCCCTGAACCAGTTCCTGCTCGAACAGAACATGGCCGGCCGAACCGTGGTCCTTGTCATCGACGAGGCCCAGAACTTGACGCCGGAGGTCCTCGAACAGATCCGGCTGATCTCAAACCTGGAGACAAAAAACGACAAGCTGATCCAGATTGTCCTGGTGGGACAGTCAGAACTGAAAACCCTCCTGCAGAAACCCGAACTCCGTCAATTGAACCAGCGGATCACCGTGCGCTATCACCTGTGGCCCATGGATTACGATGATACAAGGGAATATATAAAGCACCGGCTGAGGGTTGCCGGCGCCGGAGAGTATCCGCAGTTTTTGGAACGGGCGCTGAACAGGGTCTACCGTTTCTCCGGCGGCCTCCCCCGGCTTGTCAACGCGGTGTGCGACAGGGCCCTGCTCGCGGGATATACCAGCGAGAGCCGGGTCATCGAACCGGGCATGGTCGTTTCGGCCATCAGCGATATCCGGAACCCGGAAAAAATAATCATCTCTGTCCCGGGCGCCGTTTTTACCGTCCTGATCCTGATCGCCATTTTCGGGTTCGTGGGAGTCGTCAGTATGGATCAGGCGGCGACGAAGTCTCCGGGTCCTGCTGGAAACGCCCCTCCGGCCGTCCAGAACACCGCGCCGGCAAAACCCGTGGAACCCGCGGCGGCGAACCTCATCCCGGTCATCCAGGATGAGCTGACGAAGGCGACGGAAGAGGCCAATACGGCCCTGGCCCTGAACGCCCTCCTCAAAATGTGGGATGTGGAACCGCTTTCCCCCAAGGGTTCCCTGGAGGCGTGGCAGGGTCTGGATAAGATCGTCCGTCAGCGGGATCTGCGTATTGCCCGGATGACCGGCAACATGGGAACCCTGCAAAGATTGGATATGCCGGTCTTGCTGGAATTGTTCCTGCCCAGCGCGGAGGGCAAGAGGTATCTCGCCGTAACGGGTTTTGAAGAGGGGCGGATTCTCATTTCCCCGCCGGTTGCCGGCCGCGGATGGTTGACCAACGCGGAGATGGACGCACTCTGGGGCGGCAAGATGTACTTCCTGTGGAAAAATCATTTTGACATTCCGACCCGGCTGAAACCGGGCGCCAGGGGGAAGGAGGTGTCGCAACTGCAAAAGCTGCTGCACCAGATCGGCTTCTATAAAGGTCCTCGCAACGGCATCTATGACAGGGCCACGATAGACGCCGTAAGGTCCTTCCAGGTCTCACAGGGGTTATTGCCGGAGCAAACGATGGGCAGGAGAACCCTGGTCCTTCTCTACCGGGAAACGGGTCTCTACCCTCCGCCGCGACTGTCAAGAAAAGCAGGGGGAAAAGCAGGATGAGCCTCATTCTGGACGCGCTGAAAAAACTGGAGAAGGACAGAATCACCCGCCGGAAAAGGTCCGTCCATATCGCCTCCGACATTTTATTGACCGGAGAACCGGCGGCGAGACGAAGAACCCTCATCATGATTGCGGGCCTGACCGGAATCGCCGTCGCGGCGCTTGTGCTCACCTTTGTAATCGTGAACCCCTTCTCGGCCCGGACACCCATCCAGGAGCAGGAAACGGTGTCGCCTGCCTCCGTTCAGCCCACGAAATCCGTTCCAGCGCCCGAAAACATCGCGGCAAAAAAGAAGACCCAGGCCGAGACAGAGCCTCACTCCGGGACGGAAAACAGGATCGCCGCTGATGCCAAGGTATCCAAGCAAAGGGGGGCGGCTACCCCCAGATCCAGGGCAAGACCCGTTGTGTTCGATGAGACACAGCTCCCGATTTTAACGGTGTCGGGGATCGTTTGGGTGGAAGACCATCGCTCGCGCAAGGCCATGGTCAACGGCGAGGTCGTCGGCGAAGGGGGGAAAGTCGGCAGAACCAGGGTCATTGAAATACATCCGGATCATGTCATCTTTTCCCACGAAGGTCATAATATCAGTGTCCACATGAAATGAAGCATGGTTTCGGTTATTTTATAAAATAAAAGCAGGGTCTGAAAAGACCCTGCTTTTATGTCAGCCGCTGAAAGATATTTGCACAAATTTTATGGTTTCACTGCTTTTGCTGTTCTGCTCCCGGTTTGGGTGGTGCGGGCTTTTTCAGAATTTTCATCGGCACACCCGGTCTGGGTCCGA
>CAYXFF010000177.1:0-3408 GCA_964464185.1 uncultured Syntrophaceae bacterium
ACGTTCTCGGCTGCCGGGCCTTTCTTGCCCTGCGTGACATCGAAGCTCACGCGCTGACCTTCGTAAAGGGTCTTGAAGCCGCTGGCCTGAATGGCGCTGAAATGCACGAAGACATCTCCGCCTTCATCCTTTTCGATGAATCCAAAGCCTTTTTGTTCATTGAACCACTTGACTTTTCCTTCTGGCATACCTCGCATCCTCCTTTCTTTATTTTCTGTAAAGTGGGATTGCAATCGTGCCAGAAAGCAAAAAAGCCGCCGGGACTCTAAAGAGCATGGCGACTACCCTCTGCACTTCAAACTGCTTGTACCCAACTTTTACTGTTTCCCGCTATAGCGCAAACTGTCGACTCGAGACTTTCAAACAACCGGGCTCCTCTTAGTATGAACAGGGGGGCAATGTCAAGGTTTATTTTGCGGATTTTATTGGCAATGCCTTTGCGTTTTGGATACAATATTTAAAAGGTTCGAGGGTTCAATGAAAGGCACGAAGATGCGAGGATGGGAAGTTGAGAAGTTGCGAAAGCGAACGCTACGAACGCAATGGACGCAATAAACGCGATAGACGCCTTTAGCCTGACACCTGACACTTTACGCCTCACGCTTTACGCTTCACGGCTTTAATGGACGCAATAGACGTCTTTAGCCTGATGTCTGATGTCCAATGCCTAACGCCTGATTTGATCATGACCTACAAAGTTCACTCAACAAAAGAATATCATGTCAGCGGACTTGAGACACTGGGATGGGAATTGACGGTCTGCAATGCCCTCCACCCGGAGGGAAGCCCCCTGCGGAAGATTCTCCGGCGGGATGCCTCTTACGGGGCGCTCCTCTCCGATTATCTGCAGCGGTTCATTCCCATGGAGAGTGTGAAAAGCGTCCTCGAGATCGGCGGCGGATACGGCTACCTGATGAAAGATCTCCTGGAAAGAAACGCCTTTCAGAAGGTCACGATGCTCGATATATCCCCCGTTCTCCTGAAGGCGCAGCGGGAGATGCTCAAGGACTACCCCGTGGATTACCTTGAGGAAGATTTTCTGGATACGGATCCGTCGCGCCTCAAGGGAATCGACGCGGCTATTCTCAACGAGAACCTCGGCGATTTCCCCGCGATCACGGAACTCGACCCGGACGAACTGAAGGGCCCCGCCGCCGACCTGGAAGAACCCCTTGTAAAGGTGAGGACGCTCTGCCGGCGCTATGGACTGGAAAGGCCGGAGACGGTTCCCTTCAATCTGAACATCGGCGCCCTGGAAGCCGTGGAAAAGCTCTGCACTTCCGGAATTCCCTACATCTTCCTCAGCGAACACAGCTGCGAAGCCGCCGTTCCCGAACCCTACCTGCCCTTTATCCACGTCTCATCCCCCCTGAGCCCCGAGCGGATACGCCTCTGGGGCCACGATGAATACTCGGTGAAGTTTTCCCATCTCGAAGCCGTCGCCCGGGCCTTTTCATACGTGTCCCTGAGGGGGCCTCTCGCCGATTTCATTCCCTTTGATTTCAATCCGAGACTGAGGTTCATCATGGCGTCGCGATCGGTGGAAAAAGACGAATACGAGATCATCCGCCATTTCGTTGAGGACATCTACCAGCATGAATATCTGCTTCTGATCAAGGCGGGACCCGTCAGAGGGGAAGCCGCTGAATGTCTGCGCTGCGGAAAGTGCTGCCTTACCGACTTCATCGCTTACACGACGGAGGAGGACATGGAAAGATGGCGGCGTGAAGGCCGGTCGGATATCCTCGGAATCATAGAAAGAGAACACGCCGTCTGGGCGGGAGATCATTACGTGTCATCGGAGAACGGAAGATACATCCGCGGCTGCCCCTTTCTCGTCTGGGAGGGCAACCGCCGGGCCTGCGCCATCTATGAAACAAGGCCGGGGGTTTGCCGGCGCTTCACTCCGGGCTCCTCCGAAATCTGTTCCCGGTTCTCCGGCGCCCGACCTTGACATGTCCTCAGCCAAAAGCAGAGATCTTGTCTGGCTGTGCCAGTCCTGCTCAAAGTCGAAAAAGTATGACAAGCTTTTTTCGTGCGTTGAAACCCTTGAGCGCAACATCGGAAAGGGAGACACGGAAAACCGTTATTCCTCCTTTGCTTAAAGCGGAGGCCCATATCGAACTGGAAAATTATGAAAAGGCGGTCGAACTGTCGCAAAAAGCCTATGACTTGCCGCTAAAAATGAATATCCAATTCCCTCTCTATTTCCTTCAGCGTTTGCGGAAGAACAACATTCAGATGGTGACGGGAATTTGCTCCGAGGATGGCTTTCTTGCAGACATGGAGATCCCCCATTAATGAAAGGAGGCTTTCCTTTCGATGTTGATCTCCTTCCTCCCTTATGGCCCTGTCCAGTAAACGGCTGGCTTTGTAAGCCCTCTCCAGGTTCATCATTCCTCATCCCCCCATTGTGTGTGTTTAAAAAAACCGGATGTCCTTTCGAGTCGCTGCTGATGTTCAGTGGGAAAAAGATATATGTTTCTGACCGCTTGTGCAATCCATTCGAATCTGAATTTCTCATAGGACAAACATGAAAAGGCCGCTCAGCGTTTGTCCTATAGGCTATTTTTGTTTGGATTCAGCCTGAATGCTTCTCGTGAACACTTGCCGGCGAACCGGACACGCGGGAAGGACGGATAAGGATTACGCCCCGGATTTTTTCTGGACGAAGCTGCCGGGATACGTGTTCTGCAGATTGCGTTTCTTCATGCTGCCGGAAGCCTCTTTGACACTCTCGAAATTTCCGAACAGAATTCTGTGCCAGACGCCGCGCCCCGGGACATGAACGGTCTCCACGTCGATTTCGGGCAGTTTCTTTTTGACCTCTTCCGCAAAGGACAGGGCTGCTTCTCCCTCGATTTCAGGAAAAGCCCTGATCTGGATGGCGTATCCCGTTTTGAGCCGGGTCTTCGCAAGCGCCGGCTCCGCGGGAGAATCGGCCGGCGGGGTTTGAACATCTTTTGCTTCGGAAGGAACAGCGGCCGGCGGTTGGACATTCAAATTTTTAGAAGCAGGCTCTTTGTATGACATGAAAAGAGGAGGCCGTGACCATTTCAACCCGTCAAAATAGGCGGCTTCTCCCGTCAGCCTGTTCACTCTGAGCGGATAGACTTCTCCTCCCAGATTCAGGGCGTCGTAATGGTAGATGGTCGGCCAGAAGAACAGGGCCGCCAGGCCGAGAACAAGAATGAACAAGACCGCTCCTGAAAGGCCGCGGTAAAACCGGGAAGCGGGCCTTGCTTCTTTCCGCACCTCGTGCCTGTCCTCCTGCTCCCGTGTCTCCGGTTCCTCAGGCTCCGCTGTTTCCGGTTTCGGAGGCGGCGCCGGACAGGAGTCGTCATCCTGTTGATCGGGGCTCGCAACCTTCCGATAGAGAGCTTCCAGCTCCTGTTCGATCTCCATCTC
>CAYXFF010000178.1:0-3408 GCA_964464185.1 uncultured Syntrophaceae bacterium
ACAAGCTTAGCTCACCATGACATCATTTTGTCACCCTGAGCCTGTCGAAGGGTGGGCCTGTAAAGGAAGGGTTGCAGCGGACCGCCGCAGACGCCGTCCCTGTCCTTCGAGTTACTCAGGATAAACTCAAGCAGGGATGAATGTTTTGTAAAGCCTTTGGCTTTTTCCGGCAAGGAAGGAAAGACTTTTTGCGGGCTGTTCAAAAATGCTCAGATGCAAGGCGCGCAAGAACCGAAGAGCGAGGCGTATAAAGATATACGTTGAGCGATGAGGGTCGCAGCGGAACGCCGCAGATGAATGTTTTTCAACAGCCCGTATCTGTTATTTGATGCAGACTCGATAGACCTGCTTGAAGTCCGTCACGCCCTGGATGGCTTTCAGGATACCGTCCTGAAGAAGGGTCGTCATCCCCTCCGACATGGCGATCTCCCTCAGGATCTCCACGGTCTCATGCTTCTGGATGGCCCTTTTGATCGTGTCCGATCCAATGAGAAGCTCGTGGATCCCCATCCTTCCCCTGTACCCCGATTGATTGCACTGATCGCAGCCCTTGGGACCGTAAAGGGTGAAATCATCGGTGTAAGGGATGCCAAGCTTCAGGAATTGCTCTTTGCCGTAACTCTCAGCGATGCTGTCAAATTCCTCAGTCGTCGGATGATAGGCCTCCTTGCAATTCTTGCAAAGGGTCCGGATGAGTCTCTGGGCCAGGATGCCGAGAAGGGCATCGGCGAAATTCAGGGGATCGATCCCCATGTCGAGAAGCCGGACGATGGTCTCCGGGGCACTGTTGGTGTGGAGGGTGCTGAGGACGAGGTGTCCCGTGAGCGACGCCTCGACGCCGGTCCTTGCTGTCTCGAAATCGCGCATCTCTCCCACCATGATGATGTCGGGGTCCGCCCGGAGAAAGGCGCGCATGGCGGTGGCAAAATCAAAACCGATCTTGGGATGGACCTGTACCTGGCGAAGCCCCCGCTGGGTTATTTCCACGGGATCCTCCGCCGTCCAGATCTTCCGGTCCGGTTTATTGATGTGGTGCAGGGCCGCGTGGAGGGTCGTCGTCTTGCCGGATCCCGTGGGTCCCACGACGAGGATCATCCCGTAAGGCTTGGCGAGGATCTTCAGCGTTTCATCGTAATTCCTCTTGGACATCCCCATGGCCTCGAGGGGCAGGGTGTCTCCCTTGGCTAGGATACGCATCACCACGTCCTCCACATTTCCCTGTGTCGGGATGGTGGCCACGCGAAGCTCGATCTCTTCGCCCTTCGGCCGCCTGAACTTGATCTTTCCGTCCTGGGGAAGTCTCCGGACGGTGATATCCAGGTTGGACATGATCTTCAGCCTCGACACGATGGCCGCCCGGTAACTGTATGGAACGGACTGATAATGGGCGCAGTCGCCGTCAATGCGAAACCGGATATCCACCTGC
Source organism: uncultured Syntrophaceae bacterium (assembly GCA_964464185.1). Taxonomy (GTDB): domain Bacteria; phylum Desulfobacterota; class Syntrophia; order Syntrophales; family UBA4778; genus UBA4054. The sequence continues at coordinate 1,427 of CAYXFF010000178.1, forward strand.
TTGTCTATGGGGTTGGGCTCCACGTGGATGTCCGATGAGCGCATCACGTAAGCGTCGTTGATGATCTTGTTCACAAGCTGAGTGATGACGCTGTCCGTTTCCGATACGAGTTCGCCTTCCTCATCCTCTTCCACGACCTCTTCATCATCGAGCCGCCCCAGGAGATCCCCGATGGACTGTTCGGTGGAGCCGGGCTGCTGATACATGGCGCTGATGAACTTGAGGATGTCCTCTTTGAGGGCCACGTCGTAGATGACTTTCTTGGTCTTGAGGAGGCTCTCGATCATGTCCCGCTTGAGAATATCGCCGGGGTTATCGACAAGGACGCGTATCTTCCCGTCCACTTTCTCCAGGGGGATCCAGAGCTCCCGCTGGAGAAACTCCGGCCTCAGGTTCTTCACGGGGTTTTCGAAGACCATCTGATTGGGATTGAATTTGACGTATTTGCAGTTATAGAAATCCGCGAAGGACTTGCCGACTTCGTCCCTGGAAATTTTCAGGACTGAAATCAGATAATCTTCGATCGTCTGGCGTGATTTCTTCGCCTCTTCCCGGGCCGTGTCCAGATCGGATTCCTTGATCAGTCCCTGGCTGAGCAGGTAGTCGAACTTTGTCCTCTTTCGCCCCCCCATCCGCTGCTGGTTGTGAAAGGCGATCCCCAGGACATCGGCGATCTCCTCAAGGAAGCTTGTCTCCTCTTCCGTGAATTTGAATTTGTCCTTTTGATTGATGACCTGGATGACCCCCATGAGGTTGTCCTCGTAAAGGAGCGGCACCGCCATGACCTGCGTGGTCCTGAAACCGGTCTGCTTGTCCCAGGTGTCATTGAAGGCCAATTCCTTGTCGATGCTTTTCAATTCTTTTTTGTCGTAGGCGTTGCCGATATTGACGGATACCCTCCGGTAGGCCACGTATCCCGCGATGCTCTTGGTATTGATGGGGACGCGGATCTCTTTCACGTCCGTCCCCGCCATGACCAGGGAATAGATCTCACTCTTGGGTACGTCCGTCACATAGATCGTGATGGCCTCGGCGTTGAAGAGCCCCAGGATCTCGTCTTTCAGTTCCACGAGAATCTGGTTGATGTCGCGGGCGGCATTGATGCGGTTGGTGATATTCTGTAAGGCGCTCCTGAGAGCCAGCTGCTCCTCAAGCTTCTGGACTTCTTCTATGGAAAACATGTCTTTCATGGGATGCGCTCCTGCAGACCTGCGCTCATAATTACTTGGGAAAACGGGTTTTGTCAAGCTTTCTCCGCTTGCTAAATTCTTGACTTTCAAACGATAAAAGGTAAACTGAAAAATATTCTAAATCATAAAAGGGGAGGTCCGCTATGGCAAAGAAATCCAGTGATACACGGAAGACAAAAGTCATCGGGGTACTGAACAAGGCTCGCGCCATGGAGCTGCAGGCCATTCATCAGTACATGAACCAGCATTACAATCTGGATAACATGGATTACGGGGAACTGGCGGCGAACATCAAGCTTATCGCCATTGACGAAATGAGACACGCGGAGATGTTTGCCGAGCGCATCAAGGAGCTTGGGGGAGAGCCCACGACGGAACTTGCCGGCAAAGTTCAAAAAGGTCAGAAGGTGGAAGCGATCTTTCCTTTCGACGCGGCGCTCGAAGACGACACGATGGATGTCTACAATCAGTTTGTGCTGGTCTGCCGGGAGAACGGCGACAGCACCACCATGAAGGTTTTTGAAACCGTCATTGACGAGGAGCAGGCGCACTTCAACTATTTCGACAACGTGAACGATCACCTGAAGAAGCTGGGCTCGTCCTATCTGGCTCGAATTGCCGGAACCCCGGCCGACTCGGGGCCGCCGTCAAAGGGCTTCGTGACCGGCGGAGGAAATGCTTGAAAGAACGGAGGCTGCCTTTCAGAATCATCGCGAACAATCGCGGGTTCTCCATGATCGAGGCGATCGTGGTCCTGATTATCATCGCCATCCTGGCGCCGATCGTTGTCAG
>CAYXFF010000179.1:0-3399 GCA_964464185.1 uncultured Syntrophaceae bacterium
CAATCAATAATTTGCGAAACTTAGGCTACGGCTGAGGGTTTTGTCTGCTGGCAGGATCGTGAATATTATAAACCGCGAGGAAAAAGACCTGAGCGGGGAGAGGCCGCAAAACACTCTCTCTCTATTCTATGACGCTTCCTGAAGGGCCTTCTTAATCCTTTCCAGACCCTTTTCGATGTTTTTCATCGAGGTGGCATAGGAAAGTCTTATGTGATTGTCACTTCCGAAAGGCATGCCCGGTACAACAGCGACATTTGCCGCATCAAGCAGGTACTCTGAAAGATCCGCCGAGGAAAGAATTTTTCTCCCATTGAACGTCTTTCCGTACAGGCGCGACACATTGGGGAAAACGTAGAAGGCCCCCTGAGGTTTCATGCAGGTCACCCCTCGGATATCATTAAGGAAGTTAACCATAACATCTCGCCTCTTCATGAATTCGCCGACCATGATCGATACGGACTCCTGGTTTCCCTTAAGGGCCTGAACGGCTGCCTTCTGAGCAATGGACGTTGGATTGGACGTGTTCTGGCTCTGATAATCGGTGGCGGCACTTATGATCTCTTCAGGCCCTGCGGCATAACCGATTCTCCATCCGGTCATGGCATAACTCTTTGACACACCATTCACCACAACCGTTCGGTTTCTCATCTCATCATTCAGCATGGCCATGTTCGTAAAGGAAGTACCGTCATAACGGATCTTTTCATAGATATCATCGGAAATGACCAGGGCGCTGCTTTCTGCAATCACGTCGGCCAGCTCTTTCAGTTCTTCTCGTGTATAGGTCACGCCGGTCGGGTTCGACGGGCTGTTGATAATAAGGGCTCTCGTCTTCCCTGTCAGGGCCTTCTTGAGTTCCTTCCCCCTCAGTTTGAACCCTTCCGTTTCCTTCGTTTGAATGATGACAGGGGTCGCGCCTGACAGAACGACAATGTCCGGATAGGAGACCCAATAAGGTGCCGGTATCAAAACCTCGTCCCCTTCTTCGAAAAGAACCTGGGCCAGATTGAAGAGTGAATGCTTGGCTCCACATGAAACGAAAATCTGTGAGCGGCTGTATTGAAGATTATTCTCTTCTTTGAGTTTGGCGGCAACCGCATCCTTGAGTTCATCTATTCCGCCTACCGGTGTATACTTCGTGAAACCTTCTTCAAGAGCGATGATCGCGGCCCTTTTAATGTGCTCCGGAGTGTCAAAATCCGGTTCCCCCGCTCCAAAACCTATAATGTCCCTGCCCTCCGCTCTCAGCGCCTGGGCCCTGGCCGTGATGGCCAGCGTTGGAGACGGTTTTATCTTTCCAATTCTCGATGCCAGCTTCACGATGATTCCGTCCCTCCCGAATTCAACCGATACCCGTACTTATCCTCAAGCCGGTGAAGAACCACATCCGGCACGAGCCCTCTCACAGAGCCCCCGTGGCTGGCGGCTTCCTTGATCAGCTGTGAACTCGTGTAAAACCACTTGTAACCCGTCATCAGAAAAACCGTTTCGATCTCCCGGTTGAGCCGTCTGTTGATGAGGGCCATCTGGAACTCGTACTCAAAGTCTGAAAGCGCTCTCAGGCCTCTGAGAATCACATTGGCGCCCGCCGTTTTAACGTAATCCACCAGCAGTCCCGAGGAACTGTCGATGGCAATCCTCGGGTCGCCGCCCACCACTTCACGTATGAGCTGTATCCGCTCCTCCACGGTGAAGAGGCCCTGCTTGTTGGGATTGTATGCGACAAGTATGATCATCCTGTCGAAAAAACGAAGGCCGCGCCTTATAATGTCCAGATGTCCATTCGTGATGGGATCAAATGACCCGGGATAAACCGCAATTTTCTCCATGACCATGTTTCCGTTATCTCCATTTCCAGAAAGACAGGACGCTGTCGCCGTAAACTCTCTCATCGATACGCTTCATTCGTCCCCTTCCATCTTCAGTCGCCTCTCTCGCGGAATGTTGGACGGCTACGATTCCATCTTCCGCAAGAATAGGACTGTCGCTGATCTCATCAAGCGTCCGTTTCACAAATCCCTCATCATAGGGGGGATCCATGAAGATCACCTCAAAACGCTCACCCCGTTCTCCAAGCATTTGAACCGCACGTTCCGCCGTTGTTGAAATGCACTCTTCTTGACTGCTGAAACCGAAACGCGTCAGATGAACCTTGATGGCTTCGATACAGAGCTTCTCGCTATCCACGAACACAGCCCGTGCCGCTCCCCTGCTCAGCGCCTCCATACCGACACTTCCCGTTCCCGCGAAAAGATCAAGCAATCGTCCGCCATGAACATCCGGAAGAATGTTGAAGAGCGACTCCTTGATCCTGTCGGAGGTCGGCCTGATCCGTAAACCTGCGGGAATGACGAATCGTCTTCCCTTTGCCTTCCCTCCTATGATTCTCATTCTATCGCAAATAGTCTCTGATAAGAATTTCCGCAATCTGAACAGCGTTCAGTGCGGCCCCTTTTCTCAGATTATCCGATACGACCCAGAGGTTGATTCCGTTGGAGATGGATTCATCCTCCCTGATACGTCCGACCAGGGTCAAATCTTTTCCCGCCGCATCGATTGGCATGGGATACTCCTTTTTCCCCGGATCATCAACCAGCTTTACACCGGGAGCCTTCATGAGGAGGCGCCTTGCCTCATCTGCGGTTATCTTCTTTTCTGTTTCAATATTGACCGATTCGGAATGCCCCCGGAACACCGGAACTCTCACCGTCGTCGCCGTAACGGCAATCGACGCATCTCCCATTATTTTTCTTGTCTCATTGACCATCTTCATCTCTTCCCGGGTGTATCCGTTTTCAAGAAATACATCGATGTGGGGCAGACAGTTGAACGCGATCCGATGAGGATACACCTCGATCCTGGGTTCTTTGAAGTTCATAATGTCCCTCGTCTGATTCATCAGTTCATCCATGGCTTTTTTCCCCGTCCCCGAAACGGCTTGATAGGTCGAAACGACGACCCTTTTGATTTTCGCCGCATCGTGAATGGGTTTCAGCGCAACCACCATTTGAATGGTGGAGCAGTTTGGATTGGAGATGATTCCTTTTTTCATGTAATCGCCGATGTCTTTCGGATTCACCTCAGGCACGACCAGGGGAACATCCGGGTCCATTCGGAACGCGCTGGTATTGTCGATCACGACACAACCCGCCTGAGCGGCAATGGGCGCGAATTTCTGGCTGATGCTTCCGCCTGCGGAAAACAACCCGACCTCTATTCCGGTGAATGAATCCTCTTTGAGCACCTGAACCGTATATGCCTTGCCCCGATAGGTTAACTCCTTTCCAAGGGATCGCTCGGAAGCAAGCAGGGTCAGTTTCCCAACCGGAAAATCTCTTTCCTCCAGAATGCTGATCATTTCGTTCCCCACCGCACCGGTGGCTCCAACCACAGCGACAT
>CAYXFF010000180.1:0-3392 GCA_964464185.1 uncultured Syntrophaceae bacterium
GGTTTAACGAAAAAAAGGGATTCGGCTTCATCCAGCAGGACGAAGGAGGAGATCTTTTCGTCCATTATACGGCAGTGACTGGAACGGGATTCAAAACCCTCATGGAAGGACAGAGGGTTCAGTTCGAGATCGAGAACACAGACAAAGGCCCCAAGGCGAAAAATGTGCAGGCGATCTGAGAATCCTTGACGCGGGGTGGAAAAAAATGACCTGAAAAAAAGAGAGGGGCGGATTGCTCAGCCGCCCCTCTCTTTTTTTCAGACCTTCGAATATCCTTCTCTTTCCCTTTGCAATTCCTCTACGTTTTTCCTCCCGCTTTCTTCGCTTCCATATCCCTGAGTTCCCTGCGCAGAATCTTTCCCACAACGCTCTTCGGGAGGGCCGCGATGAATTCCACGAGCTTCGGCACCTTGTAGCCCGCAAGCTTTTCCTTGCAGAAATCAATGACCTCTTCGGCTGTCATGGTCTGGCCCGGTTTCACGACGACAAAGACCTTCACGGTCTCCCCGCGGTAGGCATCGGGGATGCCGACGGTGCAGACTTCGAGAATCTTCGGGTGGGTCATCAGAAACTCATCGATCTCCTTGGGATAGATATTGAAGCCGCTCGCGATGATGACATCCTTCTTGCGGTCCACGATGGTCAGATATCCATCCTCATCCAGGAAACCCACGTCACCCGTCTTGACCCAGCCGTCCTCCAGAACCAGCGCCGTCTCCTCCGGCTTCTTGTAATATCCCATCATGACCTGAGGCCCCTTGAAGCAGATTTCGCCTGTCTCTCCGGTTTTCAGTTCCTTCTTTCCCGTCTCGAGATCCACGATTCTCAAGTCCGTGCTTGGCAGGGGAACGCCCACCGTCTCAGGTTTCTCGTTGCCTCCCCAGGGGGTGGCCGTCCCCATGGGGGTGATCTCTGTCAATCCATACACGTTGATCAGCGGCACATTCCGGACCTTCTTCAGCTTCTCGATGGTGTCCACGGCCATCGGAGCGGCCCCGGTCAGATACCCCTTCACGAAGGACAGGTCCATCTTGAGAAATTTCTCATTGTTCAGAAGAGCCACGAAGATCGTTGAAACGCCGGGGAGCATGGTGGGTTTGAACTTCTCGATGAGATCCAGGATCTGGCCCGGCTCCGGCCGGGGGACCAGGATATCGACCCATCCGGCATAGACACAGGTATTGTGCATGCCCGTCCATCCCGCCGCGTGGAAGAAGGGATAAATGGCCAGCATGCGCTCTTCCCCATCCTTGCCGATGGGGAACCAGCTCCGGAACTGCTGCGTGTTGTAAGAAATGTTGGCATGATTGAGCATGACGCCCTTGCTGATGCCCGTGGTCCCTCCCGTGTAAATGAGGGCTCCCAGGTCATCGAGGGTGGGGACATTCTTCACCGGGGTGTCCGTTTCGGCGTTGAGCAGATCCATGAAACGATAAACCCCCTCCTGGGGCGGAACCTCCGCGGGAGGAAACATGGGCTTGAGAGGCGCCGGGAGGTAATCGCTCAGGGAACAGAGAACGACTTTTTTGGCGGATGTCTTCTCCTGGAGTTTCTTCCCTATCGGGAACATCATGTCCAGCATGACCACAACTGTCGAGTCCGAATCGTTCAACTGATAAGAAAGCTCATGCTCCGTGTAAAGGGGATTGTTCATGACTGTGACCGCCCCGATCCGGAACGCGGCGTAATCAGCGATCACGATTTGCGGAATGTTGGGAAGGATCATGGACACCTTGTCGCCCTTTTTCACCCCCAGTGAAAGAAAGGCCTTGGCAAACCGGTTGACCAGGCTTTCAAGTTCCTCATAGGTGATTTGCGTGCCCATGAAAATGAGGGCCGTGTTTTTTGGAAATTTTTTGGCGGTCCTCGTGAGAACCTCGGGCATGGTTATCTTTTCGAACTCGAGTTCCGCGGGTACGCCGGCCGGATAATGCTTGTGCCAGATTCTCTCAAAGCTCATGATCCCTCCTCCTCTTTTGTTTTTATTGAAGGCTCAAAGGCCTTTCTAAACCCTTTCGAAAATCGTCGCCGGCGCCATCCCCCCGCCCGTGCAGAGGGAAACGAGCGCGTACCGCCCCTTCCGCCGCCGGAGTTCGTTGATGGCGGTGACCGTCAGGCGGCATCCCGAGTTGCCCACCGGATGACCCAGTGCAAGGGCGCCCCCGTTGACATTGAGCTTGTTCATGTCCGCCTGGAGATCCTTGGCCCAGGCAAGCGGGATCGGCGCGAAGGCCTCATTGATTTCAAAAATATCGATATCCTTCATTTGAAGGCCCGCCCGGTCCAGAACCTTCGGGGTGACATAGATCGGCCCCGTGAGCATGAGCTGCGGGTCAGACCCTACAAGGGCATTCGCGGCCACGCGGGCCATTGGCTCCAGCTTGAGCTCCTTCATTTTCGCTTCGCTCATGAGGATCACGGCGGATGCGCCGTCCGTGATGGTGCTCGATATTCCTACCGTGATCCACTTTGTATTAGGCAGGACCTTGAGGGTATTGAGCGTCTCATGGCTCGTTTCGGGCCTGACGGTCTCATCGGTGTCCCGGACGATCTCCTTTCCTTCCTTGTCCAGTCCTTTCATGGGCATGATCTCGTTTTTGAAGTAGCCCTTGACGATCGCTTCATGCGCCTTCCTGTGGCTGGCGATGGCAAAATCCTGGCATGCTTCCCGCGTGATCCCCCACCGGTCCGCGATCATCTGCGCCGCCGCGATCTGATCGGGAGGACCGTACTTGCTCGTGTAATATTTCCCGAAGGGGTTCCCCATGGGCTTGCCCGTGTATAGCGTGCCGTTGATATCCGAAAACATGGTGTACTTGGACATGAGCTCGCAGCCGCTCGCGATCACCACATCCATCATCCCTGAAACGATCATGGCGTATCCGAACTGGATGGCGGTGAGGCTGCTCCCGCATTGACGGTTTATCGAAATGCCCGGAACGAATATGGGAAACTTCGACGCCAGTATTCCCGTGCGCCCCAGGGTAAATCCCTGCTCGCCGACCTGATAGACGGTGCCGTTGATCACGTCGTCGACAAGGGCAGGATCCAGATCGATCCTGCGGACGACTTCATCCAGCACGGCCCCCAGAAGCTCGGGTGCCGTCCAGTTTCGCAAATATCCGTTTTGTCTGCCCACCGGTGTCCGCACGGCGCTGACAACGAAAACATCTTTCATAAATCTTCCTCCTCTGTCTTTTGTTTTGCAAAAGCACCCCTCCCTTTCGTTCCCTCCCGCAAGGGGAGGGAATATTCAAGGTTGTCATTCCCGCGCAGGCGGGAATCTATCTTGTTTCCCTCTCCATTGTCGAAGATCCGCCTCTGGCAGAACGGGAGAGGGTCCGGGTGAGGGTGAATTTCATATCTTAATAAAAAGTCTTACCGTAGAGCTT
>CAYXFF010000181.1:0-2209 GCA_964464185.1 uncultured Syntrophaceae bacterium
GGATTGAAAGCGCCAGCGATTGCAGGGAAAGGCAAGCAGGTACTCATGACCGCATTCTTTGCATTTCACACAGGCAGCCCGGAAATTTGCCAGACGTTATGATTCCCTGAATGCGCAAAAGCAGAATCAATGGCTATTGCAGTGAGATTGAAAACAGATTGAATGAAACGGAATCCGGGTATTTGTTACTCCCATTCACCAATCAGGATGAAAGGCGCCCAGAAGAATGGATGAGAGGCGCCGGTTTGAATCTTCTTGTCCCGTCCGGTGATCTTGACGCCGCGGCTTAAATCAGTGGAGACCAGGCTTTGGTTTTTCAATTCCTGCTTGGCCAGCCTGAGCGCCTCTTCCTTGGACGTTCCGGGCTTGAGATGCGAGTAGAAGCTCTTCATCAGGACGGCCGTAGAATTCGATTCCACGCTCCAGAGACTCACGATAACCGATTTGGACCCCGCGAGCATGAAGGCACGGCTTAAGCCGACGATTCCCTCTCCGGCAATCTCTTTTCCCAGAGCCGTCTTGCAGGCCGACAGGACAACGGCATCGGCGTTGAGTTTGAGTTCCAGGATCTCGCTCATCTTGAGGAAGCCGTCCTCAGGGTTGCGGTTCCCCGGCTGGCTTAGAACCAGCGCCGGTTCCAGGATATAAGGAATGTCGCCGCTCAAAAGACCGTGGGTGGCAAAATGGATGAACCGGTAACTGCCGAGATCGGATTTTAAAAGTTCGCTCTTGGAGGCATCCATATCCAGCTTGATGTTGGGGTCATTGGCTTTGTACCCGAAGAGCGCGCCGATTTTCAGGACCTCATCGCGGGTCTCGGGCAGACGCTGCAAAGAGAAGCCGCTGCGGACCAGGGCGCTGCGCAAATTGAGACCAGGCGTCTGATCGGCCGATGCCAGGACAATGTTGTCGGACTTTCTATGGCTGTAACGCACATCCGAATCCTCATAGACCGGATCGCCGAGTGCAAACAGGGGCCGGGATAATTTGGGACTCTCTTTGAACTGCCGCATGGTCGCCATGACCGAGGCGGACGGATAATAGCTGATCTTGTATTTTTCTCCCAGGTATTGAATCGCATTTTTTGTTCTGCCCGTCGTCAATGCCTCGAAGGGAATCATGTTCAGCACGCCGTCGGGGGTGATGATGATGTTTTTGTTGGAATCTATCCGGCTGAGAGCCTCTCCCAGCAAGAGCTTGCCCAGGGCCCGCCCTTTCTCCGGGTCATAGGCGTCCAGTCGGCTCGGATTTTCAAGCCCGCTCCGAAATTCCCCGACTTTCCGGATGAGTTCCTCCCGGCTCACGGCGATTTCAATGGCCGAAGGTTTCTTGCCTTTTTCTATGATCCAGAGATAGGTCTTCCCGGGGTTGACCTTGTAGGCGAGGAGCACCTCATTGGCACGCAGCGGGATATTCCCTGCCATGACCGGCTCGGGATAGCGGATGGAGGCATAATCCGGATACTCTTTCCGCAGCTTGGCGATCAATTCATCGAGTTCGCGTTTCGATTTTTTCAGGAGCTCCCGCTGTGCTTCCGACTGGCCGCTTCCGGAGGACTGGATCGAGTCGACGGTGCTGATCAATCGCCGCTCCTGTTCGGCCAGCTCGCGGGGAATCCGGCCGGCGAGGGCGGCCGTTCTGGCTTTGGAGAGCAGTTCGAGAAAAGACCGGGCCTTGGTGCTTTCAGCATAAAAGAAGGCCACTTCCACGGGAGTGAGGCCCGCTTTGGTAAAGCGCGGATCCAGGCGGATGTCGTCCGGCGTCCGACCGTCTGCCGTGAGCAGAATATCGATGGCATGTTCATAGGCGGCGATTTTATTGGCCAGGAACAAGGACCGGAACTCCGTCGAACTCAGGCTGCCTCTCAAATCCTCAATGAACTTGATGGCGGTGTTGTAGTAGAGCAGCGCCTGGGTATTGCGGTGCTGCTCTTCATTCAAAAGCCCCAGGCCATAATTGGCGTACATCTGTTTCTCGGGGTAGTGCAGGTCCATGACGTCCAGAAGCCCCAGCCCTTCCCTGAAAGACCGGGCCGCCTCGTTGTATTTTTTCAATGACACCAGACAAAAACCGATGTTGTTGAGGATGTCCACGGTATCCGACGTGTTGTAACTTTTCCGGGCAAGTTCGAGGGCACGCTGATAATGGACGACCGCCTCCTGATAACGGCCGAGGCCGAAAAGGGTCGTGCCCAGGGAGGAATAGACCG
>CAYXFF010000181.1:2309-3381 GCA_964464185.1 uncultured Syntrophaceae bacterium
CCTTCCTGGGTGAGGATATCGCCCTTGCTCTTGGTGGCGGTCAGGAAGAGGGGGTGGTAGTTGGCAAGGCCTTCGGACTGGGTTAACCCTTGACTGTGTCCGCAACCGCAGGCGCAGAGGACCAGGACAATCAGCAGCCATCGTTTCATCAGCATCGTGTTCTCCTGTCTGAATCAATAAAGTTCTTCAAGCTTCTTGAAAAATCCCTTCAGGAGGTTGTCAATGGCCTCGTTCACGGCGTAGCGCGCCATGTCATAGTTCGTTTCCATGATTATTTGATTGAGCATGCTTCTGCTCCCATCCGCCTTGACGATGAAACTGCGCAGCAGCTTCCCCTTACCGTCGAAGATTTCCGTTTCAAGCTCCACAGTCGCGGTATGAGAACTCATCCCTGTAAAGGCGGGCGAATACGTGAAAGATTTAATCCGGGGAACAAAATAAATGTCGACATCGTGGATTTCACCTGCATCGTGAACAATGGCAACGTTTCCGAATTTGCTGGAGACAATCCCGTAAAGGGCTTGGGACAAATTCTTGCCGATGTCCATTTCTCCCTTCACGTTCGCCATTAGGAAGATCTGTTTGCCCGTCTCGAAGACATATTTGTAGCTGGTGAACTTGTTGTCAAGAAGGAGCCCCGCTTTCAGGGAACTTTTCTTCATATTCTCGGTCGGGATCTTTGGCTCAACCGATACTTTTCGCATGTCTATGGTACCGCCACATCCCGAAAGGAACAAAGCGATGAGGCATAACAGAAGCGCCGTTTTTTTCATGAGAACCTTTTTATTATTATTGAGTCGAGCAGACCGGTTTCTCTCGATACTGCAGGTTGAGGTTTGTTTTCTCCATTTGCCGCCTGGTTTCCCGATTGTGCTGCATTATTTCAACTACTAACGTTTATAATTTTGCATTCCTTTCAAAATTAGTCAATCAATGCTTTCAGGTCAGAGTTCTTCGATTTTTATTGAAGTCGAGATTTGCGGTTGATGTGTTTGTGTGGCAGATTTCTTTTGGTAATGAATATGACTGATCAATGAAAAATGAAATGATTCGTTTATTGGCTTCACCTACC
>CAYXFF010000182.1:0-3372 GCA_964464185.1 uncultured Syntrophaceae bacterium
GGCCATGTTATCTTCGAAAACCATTGGAGAAAATGAAAAATGAATATTTTCAAAATAGCCACATACAATGTGAACTCCATCCGCTCCCGCCTTCATATCGTGATCCCGTGGCTTGAGAGACATCGCCCCGCCGTGCTTTGCATGCAGGAGACAAAGGTGGAGAATGAAAAGTTTCCCGTGAACGAGTTCAGGAATGCCGGGTACCACGTCGTCTTCAGCGGAGGGAAAAGCTTCAATGGGGTGGCTGTCGCTTCCCTCGAACCACCGAAGGATGTCTTCTTCGGACTCGATGACGGCGGCCCCGCCGACAAGGATCGGCTGATCCGGGGCGTCTTTTCAGGGATTCCGGTGGTGAACGTCTATGTGCCTCAGGGAAGAGATAAAGAAGCGCCTCAGTTTCAATACAAGCTTCAGTGGTTTGAGCGTTTTGGGGACCTGTTGAAGAAATTCTATTCCGAAAAAAAACCACTCATCTGCTGCGGCGACCTCAACGTGGCGCGGGAAGAAATGGATGTTCATGACCCGAAAAGACTTCGGGGTCATGTGGATTTCACTCCAGAGGTCTGGGAAGCCTTCGACAGGATCAAAGCCTGGGGATTCGTGGACGTCCTGCGAAAGCACCACCCCGCTGAAGGCGGGTTGTACTCTTTCTTTGACTACCGGGTCCCGAAGTCCGTGGAGAGAGGGTTGGGCTGGCGTGTGGATCACATCCTTGCCACTTCTGCCCTGGCTTCAAAGTCGATTCGATGTTTTATCGACATGGAACCGCGGCTTGCCGAAAAACCGTCGGACCATACAATCGTGATGGCGGAGTTCCAGGTGTGAAAAATGTAAAATCGATCGACACGGGAAAGTGAACGAAACATTCAACGTGTAAGGTGAGGGTCATTTCCATGAAAGTATCCGGGGACATGAAATTTGAAAAGATCGTCAGAAATATTCCCTTTCTTGCCTGTCTCTCCGATGCTGAACTGGCGGATCTCAGGAAAATTACGATCGAAAAACGATTTGTAAAAAAGCGAATCGTCTTTCATGAAGAAGATAACACGGGGTATTTTTATTTTATCTATTCGGGAAAGGTGAAGGTTATCCAGACCAGTGCCGACGGCAGGGAAAGAATGATGGCTATTCACAAGAAGGGAGAATTTTTCGGGGAAATGGCCATCCTGGACGGCAAGGCGGCTCCGGCTACGGTGGTGGCCATGGAAGATTGCGAGATCGGATTCATCTCCAAAGCGGATTTTGAAAGGTATCTTTTGAACAACCCCCGTGCGTTGAGGGAAATTGTTTTGATGCTCTGTGAGAGACTGAGAGAAGCCTGGCTCATGATCAAGGTGACGAGCTTTTCCGACACGGAGCACCGGATAAGGGCGGTGCTCAAAAACATCAGCGACCACTTCGGGATCATGGACAAGCGGGGAACCATCCTTGCAGTGAAACTGACGCACAAGGATATCGCCCATTTCGCGTCCACATCCAGAGAGACGGCTACCCGGTTTCTTCGCAGTTTTACGAGAGCCGGCGAGATTGAGATTCTCGATCAGAAGTATATTCTTCTGAAGCCGGAATTTTTCAAGGAAGCGTCCTTGCCGTGATGGGTGAAGGGAGTATTTTATGAGAGAAAAACATCTGGCCCAAATGGTTCGCAACAAGGCCAGGCAATACGGCGGCAAGACGGCCCTGCGCGTGAAGTCAGCAGGACAGTGGAAGGATATTTCTTATGAATCTCTCGGCGAGCAGGTCCGCGCCGCCGCGAAAGCCCTCCTGGAGATGGGGGTCAAAGAGGGGGAGATGGTCGGCATCTTCTCACAAAACCAGCCCGAATGGACGATTGCCGATTGCGGGATTCTGAGCGTCCGTGCCGTATCCGTTCCCATCTATGCCACGAATACGGCCAGGCAGGCCGAGTACATCGTGAACGACGCGGAAATACGGATCATCTTCGTTGGGGGCGCGGAGCAGTATGAAAAAATAAAAAGCTTTTTTGACGGGTCGCCCTATCTCAAAAAGATCATCGTCTTTGATGACAGCGCGGTGCTGGACGGGAAGGAGAGTTCTATCTTTTTCCGTGATTTCATCGAAGAGGGCAGGGCATCGCAAAAAGACGGGGAACTGGAGAGGCGCCTTGATGAGGCGTCCGGGGATGATCTCGCAACGCTCATCTACACCTCGGGAACCACGGGCGAGCCCAAGGGCGTCATGCTCCATCACTCCAATTTTTATCATTCATTCATTGCTCACGACGACAGGCTCGACGTGAGCGATCGGGATGTTTCCATGTGTTTCCTTCCCCTCACCCACGTCTTCGAACGGGCCTGGTCCTATTTCGCCCTGGGCAACGGCATGACCATCGCCTATTGTGACGATACCACGAAAATAGTCGAGTACCTGCAGGACGTGAAACCCACGGTCATGTGTGCCGTCCCGCGGTTCTATGAAAAAATCTACTCTGCCGTTTTTGAGAAACTCGAGACGGCTCCGCCGAAAAAGAAAAGTCTTTTTCTCTGGGCTATTAAAACAGGTGAAGATGTTTACATGAGAAAAAAGGAGAAGAAAACAATCTCTCCGCTCCTGGGGCTCAAGCACAGGGTCGCTGAAGCCCTGGTGCTTAAGAAGATTCAGGATGTCGTGGGAGGCCGGATACGGTTCTTCCCCTGCGCCGGGGCGCCCCTCTCCCGGAAGATCGAGGAGTTTTTCCACTCGGCGGGCATCCGCATCGCCTATGGATACGGACTCACGGAGACAACCGCCACGGTCACCTGTCACGAGAATTTTCACTTCAGGCCCGGGACGGTGGGAAAGCCGATCAAGGGTGTGGAAGTGAAAATAGCGCCGAACGGAGAGGTTCTCGTGAGAGGAGAAAATGTCATGAAGGGCTATTACAAGAAGCCCGAGGCGACGGCGGAGGTTTTTGAAGACGGCTGGTTCAAAACAGGGGATGTGGGGGTTCTGGAGGACGGCTATCTTACGATCACCGACCGTATCAAGGATCTCATGAAGACCTCCGGCGGAAAGTACATCGCGCCCCAGTATATTGAAACCACCATCGGCAACGACCACTTCATTGAGCAGATCAATATCATCGGGGATCAGAGGAAGTTTGTCTCCGCCCTTATCGTTCCCTCCTTCGACGCCCTTGAGGAATACGCGCGGTCGCAGAACATCCCCTTCTCCTCCCGGGAGGAACTGGTGAAACACCCCGCCATTCTCGAGTTTTACCAAAAGAGGATCGACGGCCACCAGAAGGAACTCGCGGAATACGAGAAGGTGAAACGGTTCACCCTCCTCGATCACCCCTTCACCCAGGATTCGGGCGAGATGACGCCGACCATGAAGCTCAAACGCAAGGTGATCGCTGAAAAATACCGCGAT
>CAYXFF010000183.1:0-1573 GCA_964464185.1 uncultured Syntrophaceae bacterium
TTTTCTGGAATCTCGATGTCGAAAATGTTTCTTTGCTTTGGCGACACAAGTTCGCTTTCAATATCCTTGAGAGTCACGGTGTCCGATTCACACATGAGGACGGCTTTTTCCATGACCGATTCAAGCTGCCGGATATTGCCCGGCCAGTGATAGTCCACAAGAGCCCTCAAAGCCTGCTCATCGAGTCGCTTGATCCGCTTGCCTAATTCCCGGTTGAATTTTTCCAGAAAATATCTGGTGAGGTCCGGGATATCTTCCTTCCTTTCTCTGAGCGGCGGCAGCTGGATGGTTACGACCTTCAGGCGATAGAAGAGGTCTTCCCGGAACCTGCCTTCTTCCATCTCCTTACCCAGATCCTTGTTTGTGGCCGTGATGACCCGGACATCGACCTTGATGGATTCTCTGCCGCCAAGACGTCTCACCTCACGTTCCTGAAGGACCCTGAGCATCTTGGATTGTGTCAGCGGCGGCAGGTCACCGATCTCGTCGAGGAATAGCGTGCCGCCCTTTGTCGCTTCGAAAAGGCCGATCTTCCTCGAGATGGCGCCGGTGAAGGCGCCCGGTTCATATCCGAAGAGTTCGCTTTCGAGGAGTGTTTCCGGAATGGCTGCGCAGTTGATGGCGGTAAAAGGCTTTGTGCTCTGGGGGCTGTTGTAGTGGATCGCTCTGGCGATGAGTTCCTTGCCGGTGCCGCTTTCTCCAAGAATCAGGACGGTCACCGGACTGCCGGCTACTTTCTTAACGACCGTTATGACATCGTTAATCGCCCTTGAATGACCGACAATTCCCTCTATGCTGAATTTATCGTAAAGGGCTCTCTGGAGCTCATCAGTCCTCCTCAGAAGCTCCGTCCGTTCAAGGGCCCTTTTTATGGTCAGAATCACCACATCTTTGTCGAGGGGTTTTGTGAGGTAGTCAAAGGCGCCCCTCTTCATGGCCTCGACGGCCGTTGTCACGGTTCCGAAGGCCGTCATCATCACGACGGTGGGCTCGGGTTTCAGGGATTTGATCCTTTCCAGGAGCGCTATGCCGTCCATCCCTTTCATTTTGAGGTCCGTGAGGACGACATCCGGATTATAGGATTTTGCAATCTTTAAAGCCTCTTCACCGGAAGAAGCGACATATGTCTCATAACCTTCTTCGGAAAGGATGGTCTCGAGAATATTTCTCTGCAGGGGTTCGTCGTCAACAACGAGAATGACAGGCATGGATGGTGTGGTATCCTTTTAAATTATGAATGGGGCAATGGCAGGCGGATAACGACATTGCTTCCCTCACGCTCTATGCTGGAGAATTCGATCGTGCCGCCGTGCTCCTCTATAACGCGTTTCGTGATGGCCAGACCGAGGCCGAGGCCGTTGGTCTTCGTGGTAAAAAAGGGCTCAAAAATTTTATCCATGTTTTCCTTTGCGATGCCGGCGCCGGTATCGCTGATATTGAGGATGAAAATTCCGTCGTCCCGGGCCGTCTGCATGGTGAGCGTCCCGCCTTCGGGCATGGCCTGAAACGCGTTCGTGACAATATTAAAGACACAGGTCTTCATCAGTTCAGCATCCAGCATCATGTCGGGCAG
>CAYXFF010000183.1:1673-3355 GCA_964464185.1 uncultured Syntrophaceae bacterium
ATGCACAGGCTGATATAATTCAGGGGATTCCGGATCTCGTGGGCAATCGTTCGAGCCAGTTGCCCCACCGCGGAAAGATGCTCCGCCTCGCGCAACCTCTCTTCAAGCCTCTTGTTTTCTCTCAGCCTCTGAACCATATCATTGAAGTTCTGCATGAGATCGCCGATCTCATCTTTCCGGTCCACAGGGAGCTTCTGATTCAGATCTCCCGCCGCGACCCGTTTCGCCGCTGTGACGACATGATGGATGGGTTCCGTGTACCAGAGGGCGAGCAGAATGGATATGAAGATACCGAAGGCGAAGACCAGCAGGGTGGCAACGATGCGCTTGATGGTGTTGCGCCGCTGGAGTGCCGAGAGGTCTTCCGTGTTCACCTGGAGATGGATATAGCCGTAATTGGTCTGGCCCGCGATGACCGGTATCATGACATTGTACGTCTTGCCTTCCTCTGAGACCTGCTCGCCGAGCTGGGCCTTGATGATCAGGGCCCTTTTCTTCGGGCTTAAGGGCAGTCCGACTTTCGTGGGGTTCGAACTGGCGATGATCTGCTCCGCCGGGCTGATGACGGAGACCTCGTTGATCCCCTTCTTCTTCAGGGTCTTGAGATAGTACTCGAGACCGGATTCCTTCGAGGAGTAGCTTCCCGTGACCCTTTCCACGCCGACCTGGATCAGCTTCGTCAAATCCGCCGTCTGGTTCTCGAACTCGCGCAACAACGCCCGCTCCGCCTGCCAGTGAAGAATGAGCAGGATGGACAGAAGGGTGAGGCTCAGAAAAAGCATCATGGAGATGAGCTTTTTGTTGAGAGAGAGATTCAGAAAATATGTCTTGTAGGTATCGAGTTTGAACAGTCGATGCATTTTACGTCACGGCCCTTGAGAGGGGTCCTCATGGTTATTTTTCCACGAAAACGAATTTACACCAATTTTTGAAAAATTACCACTGATCATGACCCCCTGTCAATCGAAGTAAAGATCTGTTATTTTCCTTGACTTTTCCCCCCCATAACATAAAAAGCAATGACGGCTGAATCGGGGAAAAACCGCGACACCGATGAAGGCTGTTTTCAATTTTTTTCATAAGGAAAAAACATGGACTGGTTCCTGCAGTTTTTTGATATCCTGCTTCATCTTGACAAATATCTCGATATGGTCGTCAGAGACTACGGCGCCTGGACGTACGGGATTCTCATCCTGATCATATTCTGCGAAACGGGTCTCGTGGTCACTCCATTCTTCCCCGGTGATTCCCTGCTTTTCGCGACAGGCACCTTTGCGGCCATCGGTTCGTTGAAAGTCGAGTGGATAGCTGTCTCTCTCGGCCTGGCGGCCGTGGCGGGCGATTCAACGAACTACTGGATCGGCTATTTTACCGGTCCGAAAGTTTTCAACAAGGAGAAGTCCCGCTTATTCAATAAAGAGTACCTGCTCCGGACGCAGCGGTTCTATGATGAATACGGGAGGAAGACCATCATTCTCTGCCGGTTTGTTCCCATCATTCGTACCTTCGCGCCTTTCGTGGCCGGAATCGGACGCATGCCTTACAGGATCTTTCTGACGTACAGCGTGGCCGGAACGACCTTCTGGATCTCCATCTTCGTCTTCGGGGGTTATTACTTCGGGAACATCCCGATCGTGAAAGAGAATTTCACCCTTGTGATTCTGGGCATTATTTTCGTCTCT
>CAYXFF010000184.1:0-3331 GCA_964464185.1 uncultured Syntrophaceae bacterium
GCCAGGATCAGGTGAAATTCGGAAAGGTAGCCCGGGTCTATGTTCACGTGCCTTTTCCCCTGCGACGACAGGCGATCCTCAATGCCGTTTGTAAATATCTTGATGTCCGGAAGGACGTCCGGCTTCACCAGCTCTTCGAAGGATGCGAACCGCCTAACCAGAGGTGATCCCATCTCCGGCCCGTAATAGTCCGTGTAATCAAAAGGCAGGAATTCGCTGATGAAATCAGGTTTTCCGTACTCCTCCGACAGCGATTCCAGCGCTTTTCCAACGAGGTTTCTCTGAGGCGAAAAGATGCCGGCGATCAGCTTCACCGGCTTGGGCTCTTTCGGCTTGCTCAAAGTGTCCTCATGAGTTCTTCTTTTGAAACCGTCGCCGTGCCCACCTTTCCCACGGCGATTCCCGCCGCCTGGTTGGCGAGAAACGCGGCTTCCCTGAACGACGCCCCGGCAGCCAGGGAAAGGGAAAAGACACCGATGGTTGTATCCCCCGCGCCTGTCACATCGAAGACTTCTCTGGCCACAGCGGGGATGTGGGTCACCGTTCCGCCTTTTTCGTAGAGGCTCATCCCCTCCTCGCCCCTCGTGATCAGGAGCGCTTTCAACTCAAACCGATCCAGGAGACCCCCGACGGCCTTGAGAATCCGCATAGGATCGCCGCTGTCGCCGTTGATGTCCTCGATCCCGAGCGCCTGCTGCGCTTCATGATGGTTGGGTGTGATAACGTCAAAACCGTGATAAAGGGAGAAATCGCTCTGCTTTGGATCAACGCACATCATGATGTCATTTCCGACCGTCGCCTCCCTGATTCCGTTCAGGAGCTTTTCGGAAATCATCCCCTTATTGTAGTCCGATATGATGACAGCACCCAGGTTATTCCTTATCTTTTCGATGTATTTTACAATTTTGTGAATGCTTCCCGTCCGGATCGGCTGCCTGCTCTCCCTGTCATAACGGACCATCTGCTGGCTGTGGGCGACAATCCTCGTCTTCACCGTCGTGGGTCTTCCCTTCTCCTCGACAATACCGCCCGTCTCAACTTTCATTTTTTTCAATTCCCGGATCAGCCAGGCGCCCCGCGCATCATCTCCGATCACGCCGCTGGCGAAAACCTTTCCGCCCATGGCGATGACGTTATGAAGGACATTGGCCGATCCGCCCAGAAGATAGCTCTCCCTCTTCACCTCCACAACGGGGACCGGCGCCTCGGGGGAGATCCTGGATACTTTTCCCCATATGAAATGGTCCACCATCATATCCCCGACCACCAGAACCCTGGCATTCGAAAAATTCTCAATGATTTCCTTTGCTCTCCTGCCGCTGACGATTTTTTTCGTCATTCTCAGCCGAACCTCCTCCGGTGCCATTTCCAGGCCGTCTCGACGATGACATCAAGATCCGCATATCGGGGCTTCCACCCCCAGTCCCTCATAATTCTTTCAGAACTTGCCACGAGCCGGGCAGGGTCGCCTTTTCTCCTCTCACCCGCCCTGACCGGTATGGTTCGCCCTGTGACCCTCTCCGCCGCTTTTATCACATCCAGCACGGAAAAGCCCCTGCCGTTTCCCAGGTTGTAGATGGCGGACCCGCTTTCTTTCTCCAGGTGGCTGAGGGCGATGATGTGAGCCTCGGCAAGGTCTGTCACGTGGATATAATCCCGTATGCAGGTCCCGTCCGGCGTGTCGTAATCGTGTCCGAAAACGGTGATCTCCTTCCGTCTTCCGAGAGCCGCGTCGAGAACCAGGGGAATGAGATGCGTTTCCGGATCATGGTCCTCTCCTATAAGGCCGTCGGGATCGGCGCCCGCCGCGTTGAAATAGCGAAGCGACGCGAAACGAAGTCCATAAACCTCAGCGTATTTCTTCATCATGTTTTCCATGATGAGCTTCGTAGTGCCGTAAACATTGACCGGCGCTGCCGGATGATCCTCATCCATCGGGATCCGGACAGGTTCTCCATAGACCGCCGCACTGGAGGAAAAAACGATCCTTTTTACTCCCGCCTCCAGCATGGCGTCGAGCAGATGAATCCCGTTGGCCACGTTATTTCTGTAATAGCGGCGGGGGTCCTCTTCCGACTCGCCCACAAGAGCGTCTGATGCAAAATGGAAGACGGCTCTCACATCATAGCCCCTGAAGATATCCACGAGAAGATCTTTGTCCGAAAGGTCCCCCTCGATAAACTTTCCCGACGTCACCATCTCACGGTGGCCCTTGGAGAGGTTGTCGAAGGTGATGGAGTCACGGCCTTTCTCGCCGAGCAGCTTCACCATGTGTGAGCCGATATATCCCGCGCCTCCCGTCACCAATATCATCGGGTTTTCCCTTTGAAATATTCAAACACCCGCTTCAGACCCTCCTCCAGCTCTACTTTTGGTTCCCATCGCAGGATCTTCCTGGCTTTCGTGATATCCGGCTGCCTTACCTTTGGATCGTCCACCGGCAGGTCCTTGAAAAGGATCTTTCTGCCGCCCCCGCATAAATCGGCAATCTTTTCAGCCAGATCGAGTATCGTCATCTCCCGGGGATTGCCGAGATTTACGGGATAGACCTCATCTGAATAGAGGAGGCGACGGATGCCTTCCACCAGATCATCCACATAGCAGAAACTCCGTGTCTGCAGACCGTCACCAAAGACGGTCAGATCCTCTCCCCGGATCGCCTGCCTCATGAAGGTCGGCAGCGCACGGCCGTCATCGAGTCTCATCCTCGTTCCATAAGTATTGAAGATCCTGGCAATTCTCGTATCAAGGCCATGGTAGCGATGATAGGCCATCGTCATGGCCTCGGCAAATCTCTTCGCTTCATCATAAACGCCGCGGGGTCCCACGGGATTCACATTTCCCCAGTAATCTTCAGACTGCGGGTGTTCCAGGGGATCCCCGTAGCACTCCGAGGTGGAGGCAAGAAAAAACCTGGCCCCCTTTTCCCTGGCCAGGCCGAGGGCCTTATGGGTCCCCAGGGACCCCACTTTCAGAGTCTGGATCGGCAGTCTCATGTAATCTATGGGACTTGCCGGCGAGGCAAAATGAAGAATATTATCGAGCTTTCCCTCCACGTTGATATAGTTCGTCACATCGTGTTTTATAAAGGAGAAACGGTCGCTTCCAAAGAGATGGGCAATGTTGTCCATATCCCCCGTCAGCAGATTGTCCATGCAGATCACATCATGGCCTTGAGCGATGAAGTGATCACAGAGATGACTGCCGAGGAAACCGGCCCCACCGGTAATGAGTGTTCGCTCTACGGAATCAGGCACTGGGCGTCGGGCGTCGGGCATCAGGGATTTTTTATTCTCTTTCATGTCTTGATATACTTTCCTTTCCTGATGCC
>CAYXFF010000185.1:0-3324 GCA_964464185.1 uncultured Syntrophaceae bacterium
CATCATCCTCAAGAGCAACGCGCGGATCTTCTGCTCCGGCCTCGATCTCAAGGACTTCATGAAACTGGGGCTCCTCGGCGGCGGGGCGAAGAAGTCCTTCTATTTCTACGACAGGGTGCGCCCCCTCTTCGACTGCTGCAACATCCTGGAAGAATGCCGCAAACCCGTGATCGCCGCCGTCCACGGCATGTGCGTCGGCGGAGGGCTCGACATCATCTCGGCCTGCGACATCCGCCTCTGCTCGGAAGATGCCTCCTTCTCCCTGAGAGAGGCGGCCATCGGATTCGTGGCCGACATGGGCGTCCTCCAGAGACTCCCCCACATCATCGGACAGGGTTTCACGAGGGAGATGGCCTACACGGCGCGATTCTATTCCTCGCGGGAGGTGGAACGGATGGGTCTCGTGAACGCCGTGTACCCGGACCAGGCAATACTCATGGAAGGAGCGAAGAAACTGGCCCGGCAGATCGCCGACAACGCGCCCCTCGCCGTGATGGGCACGAAGGAAGTCCTCAACTACAGCCGCACGGCGCCCATTCTCGACGGGATGGCGAAGGCGATCGAGAAGAACGCCATGTTCCTCACGTCGAAGGATATCAAGGAGGCGGCAACGGCCTTCGTCGAGAAGCGCAAGCCGGATTTCAAGGGGGAATGAAAAGAAGGAAGCCGGGAAGATGAGATGTTGAGAAGTTGCAAAAAAAAAGGGCCGCCTTATACTTAAAGGCGGCCCGACCAATCTTAACCGTTATTATCTTTTTCTCATCTTCCTATCTTCGCAACTTCCCAACTTCGGTCTTTTTCACGTCGTGAAAAAGACGTTCAGGGGTTCGATGTAAGCCTTGTCCTGGGTGTCCATGATCTCGATGATTTCCTTGTGCATCCGCTTTTTCATCTCGCCGAAGACGCCCCGCTTCTTGTTGAGCGTGCGGGCGAAGGCCAGGGCCTCGGCCATGAGCGCCTCTTCATTCGCGCAGGCCTTCAGGATCACATGATGGGCCTCCATCTCGGGGGCAAAGCAGCGCTTTCCCGTGTACATCATCTCACCGAATTTGTATTCGGGAATGGCCTTCCGGCAGAAGGCCTGCATGCCGGGAAGAAAAGGAATGCCCACGTCCACTTCGGAGAAGAAAAAGAATCCCTTGTCCGCTCTCATGAAGCGGAAATCGCAGGCGCAGGCCAGGATGGCCCCTCCTGCCACGGCGTGGCCGTTGACGGCCGCGATGACGGGCATGGGATAGAGCAGAAGTCTTTTGAAGATATCATTCAGGCCGTAGAGGAACTCCCGGATGCTTTTGAAGTCCTTTTCGGCCAGCCGGCCCTGCATCCAGACGAGATCGATTCCCTGGGACCAGCTCTTCAGGTCTGAAGAAACGATGACGACCGAGGAAATCGTCTTGTCCTTTTCGACTTCATCGAAGGTCTGGAGAAATTCCTTCACAAACACCGGGTTGAACCTGTTTTCCCCGTTCACCATCCTGACAACGGCCACGGTTTCATCCTTTTTCCATTCTATGACAGCCATGACGGCACCTCCTGAATTTACGATAAAAGACTGGATTCCGGATCTGGCCTGTCCTCAACCTGATCGGTGATCCAAGAATGACAATTACAAAATTGTGAAGCGGCGTCAGTATAGAAGCAAGGTTCGCTTTGTGTCAAGCGGTGAAATCCCCGCGTTGCACGTTGTTTTGCCATAATCCGGACTTTCTGATATGGTATGCGCCCTCTCCCGAAATTCATGAACGGTGAGAAACATTGTATGCTGACTTGCGGAGGTCCCATTGCCCATATCGCCTGAAACAATAATCGATTTTCATGTGCATCTCTTCCCCGATAGGTTTTTTGATGCCATCTGGCGGTACTTCGCCGACCATTACAACTGGGACATCCGTCACAAGCTTTACTACCGCGAGTGCGTCGAATACCTGCGCGAGCGGGGAGTCGGGCCCATCGTGTATTCCAATTACGCCCACCGCAAGGGGGTGGCCCGGACCCTGAATGAATGGAACCTGAAAGTCGTCGAAGAGATCCCGGACCTCTATTGCTTCGCCGCCTACCACCCCGACGACGGTGAGGATGCGCTCGCCATGGCCACTGAGCTTCTCAAACACCCGAAGATCCTGGGATTCAAGCTCCAGCTCCTCGTGCAGCGCTTCTACCCCCACGATGAAAGGCTTTTTCCTCTCTACGAAAGGATCCTTGAAAAGAAAAAAAGGGTTCTCTTTCATGTCGGGACGGGACCGGTGGGAAACCCCTGGGTCGGCGTCTCGCACTTCATGAAACTGCTGCAGGTCTTCCCCGCTCTCCAGGCCAATGTCGCCCACATGGGAGGCCCCGAGTTCGGGGAATTCATGGCCTTGCTCGACGATCATCCCGGCCTCTGCCTGGACACCTCCTTTGCCTTTATCCCGGACTTTCCTTTCAGGTTCAATCTTGAAAATTCCTGCCTGGAACGGTATCGGGACCGCATCGTCTACGGCTCCGATTTTCCCAACCTTCTCTTCCCGAGGGAGGACGAGATTGATCATCTCCTGAGCCTCAACCTCTCTCAGGGCTTTTATGACAGGGTTTTCCTGGACAACGGGCTCGCGCTGATACCCGGGGTGTGACGTCATGCCGCAAGAGGACAGGATGGAGAAGGAATCCCGCTACGAGCTTCTGAGAAGCAGAAAAAGAAAGAAGACGATATCTCTGCAGGTGAAAAGAGACGGCACGGTGGTCATCCAGGCGCCCCATCACACCCCGAAAGGCGAGATTGAGCGTTTCATCGAAGAAAAGAAGTCCTGGCTGCGGAAACAGATAAAAGAGCAGAGGGAACGGGAACGCGGGAAAAAGTCCTTTGCAAACGGCGAGACATTTCTTTTCCTGGGGAATCCCTATCCTCTTGTCATCCTCGATACCCGCGGCGAGGACAATCCGCGCGTTCCCCTGGCTTTTTCCGGGCAGCGCTTTCTGCTCCGGGGAGATCATGCCGCCGGGGCCGGGCGCCTTTTCACGGAATGGTACAGGGAAAGGGCCGGCGAGCATATCCCAGAAAGGGTCCGTCATTTCTCGTCTCTGTTGTGGTCTTTCCCGCGGAGTATCCGGATAAGCAACGCGGCATGCCGCTGGGGGTCCTGCTCGGCCGACAACCGGCTTTTCTTCAGTTGGCGGCTCGTCATGGCCCCGCCCCCGGTGATCGACTATGTGATCCTCCACGAATTCGTTCACATGTATGAGAAAAGCCACTCCCGGCGCTTCTGGGACCTCGTGGAAGCCGTCCTGCCGGACCATGGGAAATACAGGCTCTGGCTCAGGGAGAACGGCCACATCCTGACCCTCTGA
>CAYXFF010000186.1:0-3306 GCA_964464185.1 uncultured Syntrophaceae bacterium
ATGGCCTTCATCTTTGTTCCCTTGATGACGCTCACGTTATCGAGTATCCGAAAGGAGGAAATGGCGAACGCCACGTCCATTTTCAATCTTGTAAGAAATCTCGGCGGAAGCTTCGGCGTGGCTTTTGTCACCACCATGCTGACGCGGAGGGCTCAGTTCCACCAGTCCCGCCTGGTGGAACATCTCACGCCTTATGATACGGGTTACAACTGGAGCATTCATCAGGGGGCCCAGGCCCTGCAGCATGCAGGTATCGACCCCTCGGGCCAGGGCGGGCTCGGGATCATCTATGAAAAACTTTTGCGGCAGTCCATGATGATGTCCTTCAACGACGTTTTCTATATCCTGGCGGTCGCCATCATTCTGATGCTGCCCATCACGTTTTTCATGGTGCGGGTTAAGCATAGCGCTTCCGATCCGCATTAGCAGGCGGTTGAAAAACGCCCATCTGCGGCGTTATCCTCGTCCCTCATCGCTTCGACGTACGCCCAAGTACGACTCGCGATTCGGGACTTCGGAAGCCTTGCATCTGAGCATTTTTGAGCCGCCTGCAAGAAAATGGTTTTCTAAGGTCTTTCACCTTGCGATTTACAACTTACGCCTCGCGCGTTAAGTAATGCCGTTAGCCTGTATTAAGAGACGGGGTTCGAATGAAAAGAAAAGGGCCTGATGCCCAATGCCTGAAGTCTAATGCCTATTTTTTTGAGGAGTAATTGTTTATGAATAAGGAAGTCATCAAAGCGAATGTTGTTGTTTTCATTGCCAGCTTCTGTACCCTGGTCATCGAACTGGTGGCCGGGAGAATCATGGCGCCCTATGTCGGGGTCTCTCTTTACACGTGGACAAGCATCATCGGAGTCGTCCTGGCAGGGATCAGCATCGGCGCCTACGCCGGAGGGCTGATCGCAGATCGTTACCCCCGGACGTCCACACTCGGCTGGCTTCTCTTCCTGTCGGGCTTGGGGGCGTTGATCATCTCGCCCCTGACCAATCTGATCGGGGCGGCCCAGATGCAGACCACTTTGATGGTGCGGATCCTCATCCTGACGACCGCGATTTTCTTCATTCCTTCCTGCATCCTCGGCATGATCTCGCCGGTCGTTGTGAAGCTCACCCTGAATAACCTGTCGAAGACGGGCAATGTGGTGGGAAAGATCTATGCTTTCTCCACGCTCGGATCTATCATCGGAACGTTCGCGACGGGTTTTTTCCTTATTTCCTGGATGGGGACCAGGAATCTCCTGCTGGTCATGGCGGTTATTCTCGTCCTTTCGGCCCTGGTCTTCGGCGGCGCCTTCAGTCGGAGGAAGGCCGTTTTTGCTGTCCTGGCTGTCCTCACGCCCCTCGTTTGGGTCTTTTACGGCTATGCTTTCAAGCCCCCCCTTGATGAAAATTTTTATTACTATTTCAAGGAGAGCGACTACTATACGATCAAGCTGTCCCGATACGAGACCCGGGACGGGCAGCGGGCGGAGGCTCTCATCCTGGATAACCTGATCCATTCCATCAATGTTCTGGATAACCCGCTTTACCTGGATTACGAGTACCTCCAGATCTATGATGAGTTTATGCGGTGGCGCACGAAAAAGCAGAGATCGCCGCAAACCCTTTTCATCGGCGGCGGAGGCTACACCTACCCCCGCTATCTTGAAGTGAAGTATCCCTCGGCGGGCATCGATGTCGTCGAGATTGATCCTGAGATCACAAAGGTCGTGTATGATTATCTCGGGGTTCCGAAGGACACCCGGATCCGGTCTTTCAATGAGGACGGCCGCTGGTTTGTGATGAACTGCGGGAATAAGGGGAAATACGACTTCATCTTCGGCGATGCCTTCAACGATCTCTCCATACCCTATCATTTGACCACGAAGGAATTCGCGCAGCAATTGATGGATCTTCTCAAACCCGACGGCATTCTCCTGGCCAACATGATCGACAGCTATGAAAAGGGGCTCATGCTGCCTTCTTACATCCGGACGCTGGAGCAGGTTTTCGGGAAAGGGCACGTCCATCTCGTTGCCCTGACCCCGGATTTCAAGGGAATCAGCACCTGCGTCGTCGTGGCGAGCAGGAAGAGCCTGGATCTTGACAGCTTCGTGAGGACGATCAAGAGCGAAGGCGGTACCGAGATGGTCTCCCACGTCATTCCCCAGGAACGCCTGCAGGAACACCTGGCGAAACGTCCT
This sequence comes from uncultured Syntrophaceae bacterium, assembly GCA_964464185.1. Taxonomy (GTDB): domain Bacteria; phylum Desulfobacterota; class Syntrophia; order Syntrophales; family UBA4778; genus UBA4054. The sequence goes on from CAYXFF010000186.1 coordinate 2,187, forward strand.
TTTGTCATACTCACGGATGATTATGTGCCTGTCGACAACCTGGTCGCACCCATCTTCGAGGAGCGCTTCGGGTACAAGAAAAATCGAGAGGCTGAAGAATGAAACCAAACGTTTATTTTTCCGAACGAATTGATTCACGCTCCATCGAAGACGTTTTTGAAAGGGCGCTGAGGGACGGCGTGAAGATCGGGAGAGAGAGCCGCGTGGCGGTCAAGGTTCATTTCGGCGAAAAAGGAAACACGAGATTCGTTTCTCCCGGAAACCTTCAGCCGATCATCGGCTCACTCCGGAAGATCAACGGCAACTTCTTCCTCACGGACGCAAACACCCTCTACCGCGGGATGCGGCTGAACGCGACGGATCACCTGAAAATAGCAAAGGAGCACGGTTTCGACAGACTGAAGACAAAAATCATCATCGCCGATGGGGAGAAAGGCGACGAGGAGGTGAACGTCGAAATTGGGAAGACCATTTTCTCAAAGGTCAAAATCGCGAAGGCTGTCGCGGAATCGGATGTCCTTATCGCCGTTTCGCACTTCAAGGGCCACATGCTTTTCAGTTTCGGCGGGGCCATCAAGAACATCGGCATGGGTTGCGGCTCCCGGGCCGGAAAGCTGGAGATGCACTCGAAGATCAAGCCCTCTGTGAGCGTGAACTGCATCGAATGCGGCCGGTGCATCGAGCATTGTCCGGTGGGAGCGATCTCGGATGAGGGCGGCAAAACCCGGATCGATCAGGAAAAGTGCATCGGCTGCGCCGGGTGCATCGCGGTTTGCGAGAGCGAGGCCATCGATATTCCCTGGCACGGCGCCACGAGCCGGGAGTGCATGGAGCGCTGCGTGGAATATGCTTTCGGCGCCGTCAGGGAAAAGGAGCGCCTGTTCGTGACGTTCATCCATCGCATCACCAGCGATTGCGACTGCATGCCCGACAGCCGGTTGATCGGTGACGACGTGGGAATCGTATCCTCCACCGATCCCGTGGCCTGCGATCAGGCGGCCTACGATCTTGTCCTGAAGAAGCACAACGGTCGGGACATCTTCAAAGAAACGCATGGCATGGACGGCAGGCATCAGCTTGCCTACGCCGAGCGGATCGGCCTCGGGAAGAGGGCGTATAC
>CAYXFF010000187.1:0-3278 GCA_964464185.1 uncultured Syntrophaceae bacterium
AACGCTATAGACGCCGAGCATTTGCTGCTGTCAATTTGTAGTCGTCTCCTTTCCCTGCCCTTTCAAAATAATTGACATATATCGATAAAAGTGTTTTTTTAAAGTGACGCGCCCGTCGTTAACGCTCTTCCAAACTTAATAAACAATCAACCATAAGCAAGGAGGGATGGATATGAAAGCGCCGAAGACGATTCATGTGACGACATTCACGAACGGCCTGGTGGGACCGAGTCTGCCCATGCTCGGTCCGATCGCAAACGGAGGGACCATCATCGCGGAGACCGCCCCCGGCTGCTGGGGGCCGATGATCACCCCGTCTTTCAGGGGCGGCCATGAGGTCACGAGCCCGGTTGCGGTGCAGGGCGCCGAACCCGGCGACGCCATCGTCATCCGCATTCGGAAGGTCAAAGTGACATCAGCGGTGACAGCGTCCGGTACGATGGGTTTTGTCGAGGGGCGCTTCACGGGCGATCCTTTTGTAGCCCGCCATTGCCCCAACTGCGGCACGAAAAACCCGCCCACGCAGGTGAAAGGCATTGGCGCCGATGCAATTCGCTGCGTGAAGTGCGGCGCCGAGGTCAGTCCCTTCCGCTTGACCAACGGCTATACCATTGTTTTCAACGACCGGCGGAGTATGGCGGTCACCGTGGGCTCTGCAGTGGCCAAAAAACTTGCAAAAAATGCGGCCGAGGTCATGGCCCTCCCGGAAGAATCCCGTCAGAACCCCGTCGTCGTCCTGGCTCCGGCCGACATCCCGGGGCTCGTCACCCGGCTCCGGCCGTTCGTCGGAAACATCGGAACGACTCCCGCCGTCAATATGCCCGACTCTCACAACGCCGGCGATTTCGGTCAGTTCTTGTTGGGCGCCCCCCATGAGTACGGCATCACGAAAGAGCAACTGGAGTCCCGCACCGACGGTCACCTGGACATTGATTCCGTGAGAGAGGGTGCCATCCTTATTTGTCCCGTGAAGGTGCCGGGAGGCGGGGTGTACGTGGGTGACGCCCACGCCATGCAGGGAGATGGGGAGATCGCGGGGCACACGACGGACGTGTCCGCGCAGGTCACGCTGCAGGTCAACGTCCTCAAGGGTTTGAAAATCGGAGGCCCGATCCTGCTTCCTCCGGCGGCGGATCTGCCGCACCTGGCGCGTCCATTGAAAGCAACCGAGAAAAAGGCGGCGAAAGAACTGGCAAAGAAATACGGTCAAACCGTCCTGGAGGAAGCCGCGCCCATCCAGATGGTCGGTTCCGGGGCAAACTTGAACGAGGCCGCCGACAACGGGGTGGCCCGCCTTGCGGAACTCTTCGGCATTTCCAAAGAAGAGGTGTTGAACCGGGTGACGATTTCGGGCGCGGTGGAAATAGGCCGTCTGCCGGGGATCGTAACCGTGACGATGCTGGTCCCGATGCCCTGGCTGAGAAAACTGAATCTGATCAAACTGGTCAAGGAGCAGTACGCTCTGTAGCGAGGGCGTTATCATCATAAGGAGAATGGACGCGCCAGGCGTTGAAGGGAATTCGTTTGGGCCGGTTCACGAAATGGCAATGGGAAGGCTGAAAAGCTCTTTCGCGTTCCGCGAGGTGATCCGTCCCACATCTTCAAGGGAAAGGCCCTTGACTTCGGCGATCCTCCGGGCTGTGTGGACAACGTAGGCGGGCTCGTTTCTCTTTCCCCGGTGGGGTTCGGGAGTCAGGTAAGGCGCGTCTGTTTCCAGGAGCAGCCGATCGATGGGGATATCCTTCACGATCTCCCTGAGCTTCTCCGATTTTGGATAGGTGATGGGGCCTGGGATGGAGATGTAAAATCCCAGGTCGAGGCACTTCCGCGCCATGGTCCTGTCTCCGGAGAAGCAGTGGACGACGCCTCTGCGCTTTCCTTTCCAGGCTTTCAGAAGGTTCATGGTCTCATCATGGGCCTCGCGGTCGTGGATCACGACAGGCAGACCCAGCTCCTCGGCGAGATCGAGCTGCTCACCGAACCGCCTGATCTGCACGTCCCGGGGAGAGAGGTTGCGGAAGAAGTCGAGACCCGTCTCGCCGTAGGCCACAACCTTGTTGTTTTGTGCCAGGGTTTTCAGGGTATCGTACGTTTTTGCGTCGATCGCCTTGACCTCGTGGGGGTGGATGCCGATGACGGCATAGACCGTTTCATATTGAGCGGCGATGGAGAGGGCCTTCCTGCAGTCACTTAGTGTTGTCCCGACGGTGATGATGCAGCCCACCCCGGCATCCAGGGCTCTCTTCACGACCTCGGGACGGTCACTGTTGAAGTCCCTCATTTCCAGATGGGCGTGGGAGTCGATGAACATGGTTATGATGCCTTTCCCTTTTTCTTCTCGACCTTTGAATCTTCGACATGGTCTGAGAGGTCTGGAAGCTTCTTCAAATAGGCCTTGAACTCCTTTTCCGTCATTTCTCCCTTCTTCAGCTTTTTCTCGATGATCCTCTTGTCCATTTCCTTCCCGCTGTCTGTGCCTGTTTTGACCATGATATTATTCTCCCTCTTTTCGCTGTATTTGATATTCGATTCTCACGCTAACTTTTCAGCCTTGGATCAAGGACGTCTCTTATTCCCTCTCCCAAAAGATTGTATCCGAGGACTGTCAGAAGAATGGCCATTCCAGGATAAAGGGAAAGCCACCAGGCGATGTCGATGTTGTCCTTTCCGTCCGTCAGGATATTCCCCCAGCTCGGCGTGGGCGGCTGAACGCCGATACCGAGAAAGCTCAGAGCGGATTCGGTGAGGATCGCTCCGGCGATGCCGAACGTCGCGGCCACCAGCAGGGACGCCATGGCATTGGGAAGAAGGTGGCTGAAGATGATGCGGAAGTCGCTGGCGCCTATGGCCCGGGCGGCCTGGACAAAATCTCTTTCTTTCAGGCTGATAAAGTCGGCCCTGACCAGCCTCGTTATTCCCATCCATCCCGTCAGGCCTATGATAATCATGATATTCCAGATCGAAGGTTCGAGAAAGGCAATGACGGCGAGGATCAGGAAAAAAGTCGGGAAGCAGAGCATGATGTCAACGGACCTCATGATCAGGGTGTCTACCCATCTGCCGTAGTACCCGGCAACAGCACCCAGGATCATGCCGATAAAAATGGCGATGCCCGTGGAGACGAAGCCCACCTTCAGGGAAATCTGCGAACCCCAGATCATCCGGCTCAGGACATCCCGTCCCAGCTGATCCGTTCCCAGCGGGTGAGCAGTGGAAGGCGGGGAGAGGACCGTCTGGAGATTTATCGCGCCGGGGTCGTAAGGTGAAATCCAGGGCGC
>CAYXFF010000188.1:0-3267 GCA_964464185.1 uncultured Syntrophaceae bacterium
GAAAACCCATGCGGCCGGGCGATATCGCGAAGAAGGCGAAGATGGAAAAAGACGCTTTTCTTCATCTGTCATTCCGTGCTTGACACGGAATCCAGGTCTTTAAACAAATAAGGACTGGATCCCCGCTTTCGCGGGGATGACAAAATAGGAGCGGGGATGAGCGTTTTTGAACAACCTGACAGACTTTTCTTGACGGATTGCCGACCATACCATAACATGAATGCGGGGGTGACAACATGACCATCATGAAAAAACACATCTTAGGCACGGCACTTGTTTTTTTGATCCTGTGCATGGCAATAGCGTCCCCGCTCCACGCGGCCCAATCGACCATCACGGAGTCGGAAGGGTACGCCTGCATGGGAGACGACAAGTCGAGGAAGCAGACCGAGAACGAGGCTTACGCCAGCACGAAGAGAAAAGCGGCGGAAAACGCGTCCACCTATATCAAGAGCGAAACACAGGTCAAGGACATGGAGCTGGAGAAGGACCTGATCAACGCCTACGCGAACGCTACGGTGAAGGTCATACAGGTTCTTGAAAAGGGATGGTTCAAGGACCCGTCCCTTGGCGAGTGCTACAAACTGAAAATCAAGGCAGAGGTGATTCCCGACGACAAGTCCATGGCGAAGCTGTCCAAAGAGGAAAGCCTGGGCGATGATCCCTCGGCACCTCTTAAAGTCCGCCTCTGGACCGACAAGAAGGAATACGGCCAATCCGAAAAGATCAAGATTTTCATCAAGGGGAACAAACCTTTTTATGCCCGCATCCTTTACCGGGACAGCCGCGGAACGCTGCTGCAGCTGCTTCCCAACCCCTACCGTTCGGACAACTACTTTCAGGGAGCGGTCATCTATGAGATCCCCTCCGGCGGTGACCAGTTCGAGCTGGAGGTGAATCCGCCTTTCGGAGAGGAGAACATCATTGTGTACGCCAGCTCCTCTCCCCTCGGCGAGCTCGGCCTGAAGCACGAGGGTCCCGTTTACAAGGTGACGACCCGGGCAAAGGACGTGGGGCAGAAAACCCGGGGAATCAAGATCCTGCAGAAAAACGACGTCAACGAAAAACCGGCCTCCGAGTTTTATGAAGAGACGCTGGCCGTGAAGACGATGAAGAAATAAAACATTCCATGCGTGATACGGAGAAACCCCCTGAATTTTTTTCTCTTCATTTCCATCTGAGGTTTTTCCCTGCGCTTCTCTGGAATATCCTGAGCCCCCGGAAAGAGGAGTACCGCTCTCCTTTTGCCGATCACCTGCCTTTGGAGTACACGGTTGCCGCGGCTCTTTGCATGATCGCCATCGCCATCGGATTTCCCGTCCTTTACGGAAAAGGAGCCTGGTGGGGATGGGTTCTGCTGGTCCTGGGCGCTTTAGGCTTCATCGCTCTCCTCGCTGCCAGCATCCGCTCGGTATGGGGAGAGAAACCCGATTATCAGGATTTCCGTCCCGCTGTCTTTTTCTTTTTTGTCGTTCTTGGACCGACGCTCGGACTGACGGCCGGGACGATTGAACACTCCCAGGGGCTGAAAATGGCGGGCATCGCCGGCGGACTCCTGGCGGGTTATGCCCTCGGCATCCTTGCGGGTCTCTGGATACAGGTCCTCGGGTGGATGGGCCGGTTTCTCGACGTTTTCGCCCTTGGAGGCATCGCGGGGATGATCATTCTGGATCTGGTGCTCCTCATATGATGGGGAGGGAAAGGTGCTGAACATGAAAATAAGAAAAATAGTCTGCCTGTTTTTGATATTGGCTCTGATTCCCGCGTTTTCGGGCTGCTGGTATGCGGCGGCCGGGGGCGCAGGCGCCTATGGAGGATACAAGGCAAAGGAAAAGGGTTACACGATACAGAATCCCTTGAAAAAAGAGGACAAGAAAAAGCAGACGAAAAAGACAGAGAAAGAAGAATCCGCAAAAGAAGAATCAACAGGGGAAGAGGACAAATAGCCTCATGGATCGAGGATGATCAGGAAGGCAACATGTGTTTTTTTGTTCGCGCTGGCGGCAGGTGTTTCATTTCACTTGGCGGCGGCAGGCCATGCTCACGCCCAGTGGAAATCCATCGCCCGGGGCGTCGAATACGGGCGCTTCAACGTCAACCCCTCTGCCGGGACCGGAAATGGGGAAATCCATGTCGTCCGCATCGACCCCGCCAAGGCCAGGCTGAAGCTTCTGCTCGCATCGGAGCATGACCGGAAGAACCGCACGACCGCCGAGTGGTGCGAGGAATTCCATCTGATCGCGGCCATCAACGCGGGGATGTTTCTCAAAGATTACCTGACAAACGTGGGTTATCTTCGGAATGGATCATACATACAGAACAGGCGCTGGAACAGGAAATACAAATCCGTCCTGGCTTTTGATCCTCAACAGACGGAACTTCCTCCGGCGGCCATGGTCGATCTCGACGAACCTTCCGCGACGCGAAAGGTGGCGGGCTACAGGGCCGTGGTTCAGAATCTCCGCCTGATGAAGGACAGCGGGGTCAGCGTCTGGCAGACATCCGAAAAGAAATGGAGTGAAGCCGCGGTGGGCATGGACGGGATGGGGCGCGTTCTTTTTCTGTTCTGCCGGTTTCCATTCCCCATGAAGGAATTCAACGAAAGGATCAAATCCCTGGCATTGGACGTGACCCGCCTGATGCACATGGAAGGCGGCCCCGTGGCAAGTTTATCCATCCGGACAAAGGATGTTTCTCTCGATCTCTCGGGCAGCTTCGAGACCCTCCTGCAGGAGAATGACCTGAACCTGCAGCAGTGGCCCATCCCGAATGTCATCGGCGTTCAAGCCCGCTGACCCGCTAGTTTTCCCGTTCTCCATCACTTCCGGGGAACAGGGACAAGGGCCTTCGTGATCCGGGCCGCGACGACAAGGTTTCCGTCCTTGTCCAGGACCCTCGACGCCACGTAGCAGTTTCTTTTTCCCTTCTTCAATACTTCGCACTTCACCGTCAGATCGCCCTCAAGGACGGCCGCCATCACCGAAACATTGATGTCGGAGGTCACGGAAAAATGATCATCCGGCAGGAGCGTGGCCGCCGCGATGAAAGCCGCCACATCACAGGCGGTGTAATAAATGCCGCCGTGAACCGCCCCGTAGGCATTGCGGGTGGCCTCGGACAGGGGAAAGGTGAGCTCCGCCCGTCCTTCTTCCCAGGAGACGACCTTGAGCCCGATAAACCGGTGGTACGGAAGGTTCTCGATTTTCTCGATCAGTTTCTTCATCGACACTTCATTCACGGGACTTGCTCCTTTTTTCTTGTCATTCC
>CAYXFF010000189.1:0-1103 GCA_964464185.1 uncultured Syntrophaceae bacterium
TGATTTACGTGGGGGCTCTGACCGAGAAGGCGATCCGGTCAGCCATGGCATCTCTTCTGGAACGAGACTCCGATCTGGCCCGTCAAGTCGTTGCCGAAGACGATCAGATCGATGCGATCGACATGGAACTGGAGGAGAAGTGCATCCGCCTCCTCGCGCTGAGACAGCCAGCGGCAAGAGATTTGAGGTTCATCACCACGGCGATCAAAATCAATGGCCATCTGGAACGGATCGGAGACATGGCTGTCAATATCGCCCAAAAGGCGATCATTCTGAACGAGGAACCCCAGCTCAAACCCTACATCGACCTTCCCCGAATGGCGGACATTACCAGGGAAATGATCAAAGAGAGCCTTGATGCTCTGGTCAACGAGGACACCGATCTGGCCAACAGGGTCAGGAACGCCGAGAATACAGTGGACTGCCTCAATGACCAGATTTTCAGGGAACTCCTCACCTTCATGATGGAAGATCCCCGGACGATCCACCGCGCGATTCTCATCATGCAGATATCCAAAAATCTGGAACGAATAGCCGATCACGCGAAGGGCATCGCCGACATGGTCATCTATATGGTCACGGGAGAAAGCGTGCGGCACCAATTCCCGGCCGAAACGGAGACGGAGTCGCCATGAAAAGCAGACTTTTTTTGAAAGTCTTCGGGACCTACTTCATCATCGTGATCCTGTCTCTTTCTGTCGTGACGCTGCTGGTCAGCGGTGAGATCAGAAAATCCATGATAGCGAAGATTGAAGATGAATTGACGACCGATGCCCGGATCATTGATCTGAATTCAATAAAGGAGATAAAGACGAAGATCAAACAAATGGCCGACATCTCGAATTCCCGCGTGACCCTGATCGCTGAAACAGGCAAGGTTCTCGCCGACTCGGAGAGGGACGTGGCGATGTTGGAAAATCACCTGAACCGGCCGGAGATTCAGGAGGCCAGGGTCAAGGGCAAAGGAAGAGCGACCCGATTCAGCAAGACCGTCGGGGTGGATATGCTTTATGTGGCACTTTCTTTGAAGAGCGGGCCTGACATCATCGGCTATGTGCGTCTTGCCCGTCCCCTTTATGAAGTCAAGCATTCCGTCGAGAAGG
>CAYXFF010000189.1:1203-3265 GCA_964464185.1 uncultured Syntrophaceae bacterium
TGGTGCAGATATTTCTCAATGTATTGGACAACGCGATTAAATTTACGCCCGAATCCGGCAAGGTCTCCATATCAGCTTCATTGGAAGAGGATGGACATGTGGCCGTCAGGATTGCCGACACAGGAGTCGGCATACCCAGGGATGAAGTGTCCAGACTTGGAGAGCGCTTCTACCGTGTAGACAAGACCCGTTCAAGGGAACTGGGCGGAACGGGCCTCGGATTATCTATCGTCAAGCACCTCATGACGGCGCACGGGGGGAGAATGGAGATCGAAAGCCAGCTTGGGCAGGGAACCACCGTGTCCCTTTATTTCCCTGTCATGGACGATGGTGCTCGTGTTTCGGAAATCTGAAATAAAGAATCATCAGGTGTGGATGTCGGATATGGAAGGAGGGATCATAACATGCTCGATAAGATTTTCTGGCTTGGCCATTCGAGCGTAAAGATTAAGAGCGATAGAACCATTTATATCGATCCCTGGAAACTGAAAAATCCTGAGCCTGCCGATCTAATTCTGATATCCCACAGCCACCGTGATCATTTTTCTCCCGATGACATCAGGAAAATAAAGAAGAAGGAAACGGTGATCATTGCGACGGCGGATGTGGCTGTCGACCTTTCCGGGGACGTGAGGGCCGTGAAGCCTGGTGACAGGGTTGAATTGCCGTGGATAACCGTCGAAGCTGTTCCGGCATACAATCCGGGCAAGCCTTTTCATCCCAAAGAGAACGACTGGATAGGTTTCATCCTCACCGTTGATGGCAGGAGGATCTATTATTGCGGGGATACGGATTTCATTCCGGAGATGATAGATGTGCGGGCGGACATCATGATTGTCCCCGTGGGCGGGACTTATACCATGAATGCGGAAGAGGCGGCACGGGCCGTCGATCTTATCAGACCGGAAGCAGCGGTTCCGATTCATTATGATGATATCGTAGGTTCCATAGAAGATGCAAAAAGATTCAGAGATCTTTGCAGAGTGACTGTTGAGATAAAGCCTGTAACGGATTAGTGATGCCAGGGTTTTCCTGCCGGAGAATTAATAAAAAAAGGTTCTGAGCGAAAGGTAAAAAGCCGCTGACATCAATGCGGAAATAGGTATGGTCAGGACCCATGCCCAGATGATGTTTCCCGCTATACCCCACCGGACAGCCGTAAGCCGCCTGGTAGCCCCCACGCCCATGATCGCCCCGGTTATTGTATGGGTGGTGCTGACGGGTATGCCAAAAATAGTGGCACCGATGAGCGAGGTCGCTGCCGCCGTTTCCGCGCAGAATCCTCCCATGGGCCTGAGTTTCGTGATCTTCGTGCCCATGGTCTTAACGATCCTCCACCCCCCCGCCATGGTTCCCATGGCGATAACGAAGTTACAGAGGATCACGATCCAGAAGGGGATGTGAAAGGTTGAACCCAGGTAACCGGCGCTGAAAAGGACGATGGCAATAACTCCCATGGTCTTTTGGGCATCGTTCATGCCGTGGCCCAGGCTGTGGGTTGCGGCCGAGACGAGTTGGAGTCTCCTGAAGACGCGATCCGACTTGGCTGCCGAGGATCGGCGGGTAACGTTCAATACAAGGACCATCAGAAAAAATCCGAGGATGAGCCCGATGGCGGGGGAAAGGACAATGAAGCTGGCCGTTTTGATGATTCCCTTCCAGACCAGTACACCCATTCCTCCCTTCACGAGGCCGGCACCGATCAAACCCCCGATGAGCGCATGAGAAGAACTGCTCGGAAGGCCCAGCCACCAGGTAATCAGGTTCCAGGTGATGGCTCCGAAAAGGGCAGATAGAATCAAGAAGTTGTCAATGATTGCCGGACTGATAATTCCCGTTCCAATCGTCATGGCGACCGGCACGCCGACAAAAAAGGCAGCCAGAAAGTTGAAAAGGGCTGCCCACATAACGGCATACCGGGGTTTGAGGACGCGCGTCGACACGACACAGGATATGGAATTAGCTGCGTCGTGGAAGCCGTTGATGAAATCGAAGACCAGGGCTATAAAAATGATGAAAACAATGAAGGCTAAGGAATGGCTATCCATGTTTCAGGACGATT
>CAYXFF010000190.1:0-3252 GCA_964464185.1 uncultured Syntrophaceae bacterium
TGAAAAAATTTTAAGAGGGTGTTGAAAAACACACTATTCTTCAGGCTGTTCAAAAGCTTGTCCCGTACTTGATACGGGATGTTCAGATGCAAGGCGTCCTTTGACTGGCTCAGGACAGGCTCTATAATATGTCATGATAAACCTGTCGAACCATGTAGCGCAGCATGCAGACGCCGTCCCCGCGAAAGCGGGGATGGATGTTTTTCAACAGCCTGTCAGGGGATTTTCAGTTTCCGTCCCACATAGAGCGGGTCTTTGAGTTTCATCTTGTTTGCCTTGAGCAGGGCCGCGAGGGTGGTGTTGTGCTTTTTCGCGATCTTCTCGAGCGTGTCCCCCCGCTTTACACGGTAGGTTGCGGTCTTCGTTCTGTCTGCCGCCGGTGTTTTTTCCCCCTGGTCTTCCTCTGTTTTAGCGGGCACCTTCAATTTCCTTCCGGAATAAAGAGGATCTTTACGTTTCATCTTGTTCAGTTTGAGCAGGACGGCCATGGTGGTGCTGTGACGCCTGGCGATTTTGCCGAGCGTGTCGCCCTTCCTGACCGTGTAAACAGCAAATGCAGGTGCTGGCGCGGCGGAAGATTTTACTCCAGGCGGTTTCTTTCGTTCCTTTCCTTTTTTTACCTCTCTTCCTTCTCTCCCCTCTTTTTCCTCTTCTTCACCGGTGACCGGCACCTTCAGTTTCCGGTTCGCGTGGAGCGTGTCGCTGAGCTTCATCCTGTTGAGCTTGAGAAGAGCGGCGATGGTCGTATGGTGCCTTTTGGCGATCTTGCCGAGGGTCTCCCCTTTTTTTACTTTATAGAACGCGGTTTCCATCGGTGGTTCCTTCGAAGGCGCGGTCCTGGCAGAAGACGTCTTCGCGGGAGGTTCTTCCTTCACGGCCAGCACCGCCGGACGTTTCCCTTCCGCCTTCGCGATAAAATCATCAATGGAGAGAGCGATGGCTTCAGCGATCTTTGTCTGGAAGGCGGGACTTCGCAGAAGGGCTTCTTCCTTCGGATTGGATATATAGGCCGTCTCCACGAGGACAGAGGGAATTTCAGGGAGCTTCAGGATCCTGAAAGGCGCGTACTGAACACGATGGAACTTCAGGGGATTCACTTTTCGGAGCCGCCCCAGAAGGGTGGCTCCCAGGTCCCTTGAAATGTTCATCGTTTCGGTCTGGACCATGTGCAGGGTGATGGGATCGGACTCCTCTGTTCCCTGGTCGTTCTCGGCGCCTCCGATGATATCGGCCAGGTTCTGTTCGCTGGCCAGCAGTCTTGCGGCGACGCTGCTGGCCGACGTTGTGGAGAGACAGTAAACGGAACTTCCCCGGACACTCCTTCCTTTCGACGCGTCGGCATGAATGCTTAAAAAGAGATCGGCGCCGTATTCTCTTGCGATCTTGAGCCTCTTTTTGAAGGAGGGATAATAATCTCCCCTGCGGGTGAGGAAGGCCTTGTACCCCTCCCTGCTGTTGAGGATTTTCTCCAGCTTCCTGGAGATTTTGAGGACCACATCCTTCTCTTTTGTCCTTTTTTTCCCGACCGCGCCTGGATCGTCTCCGCCGTGTCCGGGATCGATGACGATGACCTTGTCCTTCTTGACTTTCTGGATTTGCTTTCGCTCTTCCATTTCCTTCTTCTCGATTTCGGGAAGTCCGATATCGATCACCACGCGGTACGGCTTTTCGGCGAAAGCTTTCAGCTTGAAGACCCTCGTTTCCACGTAATCGGCCAGCCACAATTCGACGCGCGTCCTCTTTTCGGGAAGAGGCGCTACGGTTATTTTTTGAATGCCGGGCTTGTTCAGTACGTCTTCGGCGGGAACCGTCTTGTGAGCCTGGGCGTTCTTGAAGTCGATTGTGATCTTCTGATCCGTCTTGTGGACCGTGGTATCGGCTTCATCGCTTGTATCGATCACGATCCGGGTGTTGTCAGGAGCCACCCAGTGCCGTATATGGAGAATCTCCGTCAGGGCAAAGGCCCGTGGAAGCGGGCTGAAAAAGCAAAAAAGCGCGATGAGAATGGCGGTTCGTCTGAGAGTCGTCATGGGTAGTGGACATCCCTTCGTGATGCCCGGCACATTAACAGATTCGCGGCCCGAATACAACTGCTATGAAGAAAAATGGGTTGACAACAGAACGGCTTAATGACATTTTCTCGGTCGAAAACGAAACAGGTTCCACCGTTGCAGCCGGCAGGCGTTTTTAGGAGTGGTTCATGAAGATCCGGGATTTATTTGCAAAGAAGAAATGGACGCTTTCCTTTGAGGTTTTTCCGCCCGTAAGGGAGGGGAATCTGGAGAGTCTGTACAAAACGATAGGAGAGCTGAAAAAGCTGAAGCCCGATTTTATATCCGTGACCTACGGCGCGGGCGGGGGCACTCGGAACATGACCATCGAGATCGCCTCGGAGGTGAAAAATGAATTCGGCCAGGAAGTTCTTGCTCATCTGACCTGTGTCGGATCCACGAAAGACGATGTTGCCAGGATCCTTGACGACATGAGGAGCCAGGGGATCGAAAACATCCTTGCGCTCAGGGGAGACCCGCCCCAGGGTGAAAAACAATTTGTGAAAATGGAAGGGGGATTCGGCTACGCCAATGAACTCGTCGAGTTCATCCGTTCCAGGAATGATTTCAGCATCGGGGTCGCGGGCTATCCGGAAGGTCACGTGGAGGCGCCGAGCCTCGAAACAGACCTCAAGAATTTGAAAAAAAAAGTCGATGCCGGGGCGGACTTTGTCGTGAGCCAGCTTTTCTTCAACAACGATGTCTTTTACCGGTTTCGTGACAGCGCGGTGAAAATCGGCATCCGGGTTCCCTTGATACCTGGCGTTTTCCCCATCCTGAATTACAAGCAGATGAGGAAATGCATTTCACTATCCAACGCGAGCGTGCCGGAAACGTTGGAGAGAAAGATGATCCGGCTTCAGGATAAACCTGAGGAGACAGAGAAGTATGGAATCGAGTACGCCGTCCGCCAGGCGGAGGATCTGGTTCGCAACGAGGTTCAGGGTCTTCATCTCTACAGCATGAACCGGAGCGAACACGTCATCCGGATCGTGACGGAACTCGATCTGCCAAGGTGAGGCGGCCGTCTCAGAAAAGAGTTGAAACTTCAACGGGCCCGTAGTATGAAACGCCGCAATTCAACGAATGTTGAATCCGCCGCTTCCATGTCATTGACAAAGCTGAGGGCGATTAGCTCAGTGGATAGAGCACAGGCCTCCGGAGCCTGGTGTCGAGGGTTCAAATCCCTCATCGCCCTCCA
>CAYXFF010000191.1:0-3215 GCA_964464185.1 uncultured Syntrophaceae bacterium
ATGATTTTATTTCTTTCCACGTTCTTCCTTCTGTACGGCGCCCTGCACCTCTTCGCCTTCATGAAGGTCAAGGCCGCCTTCGCGCTGGGCGCGCGGAGCGGATTTTTCCTCGCCCTTCTGATGGCGGGAATGACCGTCGCCCCTCTGATCATCCGTCTCCTGGAGAAACAGGGTCACGAGAGCATGGCCCGGCTCCTCGCCTACGTGGGCTATACATGGATGGGAGCCATCCTGCTCTTTTTCGTCGCCGGCATCGCGCTGGATCTTTACCGTCTGTCCGTTCACGGCGCGGCCATCCTGCTGCGAAAAGATCTCACCCCTTTTTTCCCCTCGCCGAGGAGCTGCTTTGTCATCCCGCTCATCTGCGCCCTTTCCATTGTTCTATACGGATATTTCGAGGCGGGAGATATTCATGTTGAAAAATTCACGATCAGGTCCCCGAAGATTTCGAAGTCGGCGGGAAAGATCACCATCGCTCAGATCTCCGATGTCCATCTCGGACTCATCGTCCGGGAGGAGCGCCTGAAGAGAATCCTGGAACTTGTGAAAAGCGAAAAGCCGGATATCCTGATCTCCACGGGGGACCTCGTGGACGGCCAGATCAATAATCTCTCGGGCCTCGCGGAGCTCCTGAGGGAGGTCAAGCCGCGATACGGGAAATACGCCGTCACGGGCAACCACGAATTTTACGCGGGACTTCCCCAGGCCCTGGCGTTTACGAAGCAGGCGGGATTCACCATGCTGAGGGGCAGGGGAATCACCGTTGCCGGCAGGATCAACCTGGTGGGAGTGGACGACCCCGCCGGCCTTGTGTCGGGTTTCTACAGAGGCGTCTATGAAAAAGACCTCCTTTCCAGAATGCCCCGCGATAAATTCACGCTCCTTATCAAGCACCTGCCCATTGTAGACGAATCCGCCCTCGGTCTTTTTGATCTTCAGATCTCCGGCCATACCCACCAGGGACAGATTTTCCCGTTCCGGTACATCACCCGCCTCTCTTTCCGGTACAACTCGGGCTGGTTCGACCTCCCGGAACACTCCCGCCTCTATGTCAGCCGCGGGACGGGGACATGGGGACCGCCGATTCGTTTCCTCGCGCCCCCGGAGGTGACCGTCTTCGAACTGATTCACGGTGATTGAGCTTGACCGCCCCTTTCAATCCATGATAGCGTTCCAAGTATCATAAACTTCAGGCTTTCCCGGACAAACAGAAATTCCAGGAGGTTCAGTATGGAAGTGGCTTGCCGCAAGGAAAAGAACACGGCCATCGTTTCTGTCAAGGGCAGAATGGACGCCGTCTGCTCCATGGATTTTGAAAAGATCCTGGATGAACAGATCGCCTCAGGCCAGACACGCTTCATCATCGACTTCAGCGGCCTGGAATATATCAGCAGCGCGGGACTCCAGTGCATCCTGACCACGGCCAAGAAACTGGAACCCCGCCAGGGGGATCTTGTTCTAGCCGCCCTGAAGGGAACGGTGAAAGAGGTCTTTGAGATCTCCGGTTTCAGCTCCATTTTCACCATTGCAGAATCCGTGGACTCGGCCCTGGCCGGGACCTGATCTTCCAGGATCATCATTCATGTCAACGATCACGCTGCCCGCCAGAATGGAGAACTTGAGGCGCCTCGTACAGTTTGTGTCCGGTTGCGCCCGCCATCAAGGTTATTCGGAATCCAGAACGAACGAGATCGAACTGGCCGCGGAAGAGGCCCTGGTCAATATCTGCCGCTATGCCTATCCGGGAGAAGAGGGCGACGTCGCGTTGAGGTGCAGGCGGAGCGGCCGCGACAAGATCATCATCGAGATCGAGGATTCCGGAATACCTTTTGATCCCCTTTCCGCGCCCGAGCCGGATCTCCGTCCTGACATCGCCCGGCGCGCGGCCGGCGGGCTCGGTATTTTTCTCATCCGGAAAATGGTCAACGAAGTTCATTACCGGCGCCATGTCAACAAAAACATCCTGACCTTCATCGTTTCCCCTGAAAAACGTCCTGTGGACGCTCTTAAGGAGCATGCCCATTCCACTCAAGGGAGAAAAAGCGCGTGAGGGAAGCCCATGAGCGATAAGCCGAAAGTGAGGATCGAAAAATACCTCCGGGAATCCGTCCTCAATGACGTGGTGGAGCTTGAAAAGCGCGTGTGGAAAAAGGAGGGGTACAGGGAAGTCAACGCCCCCATGCTTTATTTCGAGCTTGCCTACCTCACCAACGGTCTCGTGCTCACGGCTTTCGACGACGGTGTTTACACGCGAGAAGAACGGGCGAAAATGGCAGAAGAAGACCCCTGGTACGCGGGGGACCGCCCCATAGGCTTCCTCGCCTGCTTCGCCGATTTCGACAGGCGCGGGCCTTTCTGGTACGGCGCCCGGATGGGCGTGGACCGGCGCTACTGGGACAAGAATATCGGCGACGAACTGGTCAAGGTCCTTTACGAATGTGCCCGGGAGAGGCGCATTCATCGCATCCGCTGGACTTATGACCCCCTGGTTTCCAGAAACGGCTATATCTATATCCACAGAATGGGAGCGACGGTCAGGGAAATCGGATTCAATTACTACAGCGCCGTCTTCACCAGCGATGAATTCAACCGCGGTATATCCACGGACCGGCTGATCGTGGAATGGCAGATCAATTCCGATCGTGTCAGGGAGAGAATAGAGAAGGGGATCCTGCCGTCCCTCTACGATGCATCCGAAATCTCACCCGAAAACACAATCAACAGCGTTGAGATGGATGAAAAGGGCCTGGAGAAACCGGGTGAAAAACTGGTCTTCAATCTGACCGTGTCACCCCTTTTCATGGAAATCCCCTACGATCAGGACAAACTGCTGAAAGCGGACCGCGCCAAAGCCCAGATTCTGAGGGATAAGATCCGGGGCCTTTTCATGCATTATCTGGCCCGGGGCTACGCGGTCAAGGGATTCGTCGTGAAAAAAGAGGCCGACGGCCGCAGGCGGCCTTTTTACAGACTGGAACGGGACGCTGAATGGCGGTTCCTGAACCTGTGACATTCTGGAAACCGGAAATGGAAAAACAGACCGCCGACCGGGTCAGGGAACCTCGAATCAGGATCAGGACCAAGATGCTGATCGCTTTTCTCGGCCTGCCCATCCTCTCCATCGCCGTATTCGGATACTTCGCCCTGCACGACATCCAGAAGATAGGGGAATACGCGCTCTCCAGCGGCACCGTCCTGGGAGAAAGCGCGGCGAC
>CAYXFF010000192.1:0-3204 GCA_964464185.1 uncultured Syntrophaceae bacterium
CCCGCTTTCTCAATCGCCCGCCGGATCGCATCCATCCTTTCGGCGGGCATCCGGACGGCGATTCCCATGACCAGCGTCCTTCCCAGGATATCCTCCGCCCGCGGGATCTGGCGCGTGCTGTAATCCGCCTTCCCCACGTACGTGGGGTCCGTGAAAGGATATTTCTTCGAGTTCGCCGTGGACTTCGCCAGAAAATGCTCCCAGTTGGGAACGTAGTGCCAGAGGTTCTCTTTGTAGCACACCGTGTCCACGCCTTCCGCGCCGAGGGCTTTCTGGAATTTCTTGGTCATGCCGGCATCGGGAAGGTTGAAGGCCAGGAAGGTGGCCGTGTCGCCGGCGGGATCGGCGAGCTCCCGGAACTTCACGCCCTTCACAAGGGCCAGGGCTTCCTTGACGGCCGCTTTGTTTTTTCTCTGTTCCGCGACGATATAATCCAGTTTCCTCAACTGGGCGAGGCCAAGGGCTCCCTGAAGCTCGTTCATCCGGTAATTGAAACCCAGAATGGTTCTCCCTTCCAGCGCCCGGCTCACGCTGGGGTTATGGTCATGGCCGTGATCGTGATACCAGTCGGAGCGGTCGTAGAGCGCCTTGCTGTCCGTTAGGATCATCCCGCCTTCGCCCGTCGTCAGCGTCTTGTAGTAATCGAAACTGAAGATGCCCATGTCGCCGAAGGTGCCGAGCTTCTTTCCCCTGAAGCTCCCACCGCATCCCTGGGCGTTGTCTTCCAGGACCAGGAGATTGTTCTTTTTCGCCGCCTCCACAATCCTGTCGATCCACGCCGGGGCCCCGCACATGTGAACGGGGATGACGGCTTTCGTGTAAGGGGTGCGCTTTCTCTCTATCTCCGCCGGATCCAGATTCAGCGTCTCGTCGATATCGGCCATGACGGGAACAGCGCCGACTTCCAGAACGGCCTCGTAGGTGGCCAGAAAGGTGAAGGCGGGAACGATGACCTCATCTCCCGGTCCCACGTCGAGGGCGGTCAGGGCGACCTTGAGAGCGGAGGAGCCCGAGGTGACGCCCAGGGCATGGCTGGCCCCGCAATATTTCGCGAAGGCCTCTTCGAATTCCCGGACCTTGAAGACCCCCATTCTTTCCTTGTCGAATCCGTATCTCATGAGGACGCCCGTTTCCAGGACATCCATGACTTCCTTCATCTCTTCTTTCCCGATGAGTTCCGCACCTGCCATGTTCCAACCTCCAGAATCAGAATGCTCTTTTGTAAATCGCGATGGCGTCTTCCCGGGTGACTTTCCGCGGGTTGTTCTCCAGGGGCCGCGCCACCGTCATGGCCACGTCGGCCAGAGAGGAAATATCCTTTTTCGCAATCCCGAGGGTCCTGAGGCTCTCCGCGATTCCGCAGTCTTCGATGAGCGCTTCCACGGCCTCCAGGGCCAGATAAGCCGCATCCCGGAGCGGCAGGTCGTCAACGGCCTCGCCCATGGCCCCGGCGATGACGGCGAATTTTTCCAGGGCGCCCGGAAGATTGAATTCCATGACGGGAAGAAGCATCACGGTGTTCGCGAGACCGTGGGGAATGCCGTATTTCCCGCCCAGGGGATAGGAGAGGGAGTGAACCGCCGTGACGCCCGCGTTCGCGAGGCCGAGACCGGCGTAAAGGCTTCCCAGGAGCATCTTCTCCCGTGCCTCCGCGTCTTTTCCGTTGTGAACCGCCATCCTGAGGTTTTCCGCTATGAGGCCTATCGCCTCGATGGAAAGGAGCTCGCTCATGGGGCTCGCGTTGATCGATGTGTAGGATTCGATGGCGTGACAGAGGGCGTCGATCCCCGTCGCCGCTGTCGGCCCCGGCGGGAGACTCAGCGTCAGCAGGGGATCCAGGAGGGCGATCTCGGGATAGAGGTGGGGGCTGTTCATTCCCTCCTTCTTTTTGAGATCGGGCCGCACGAAAACGGCCGTGAAGGTGACTTCGCTTCCCGTCCCCGCCGTCGTGGGAATCATGATCTTCGGCAGTCCCGGACCCGGCACCTTGTTCAGCCCCAGGTAGTCCACGGCTCTGCCCCTGTTGGCCGCGAGAACGGCAACGGCCTTGGCGCAGTCGAGAGCGCTTCCGCCGCCGATCCCCACCACGCAATCGCACTTCCCTTTCAGGGCGGCCTTCGCGCCGTCGTCGGCCAGCCCGATCGCCGGCTCCGGCTCCACCCGGTCGTAAAGCACATATTCGAGACGGCCCTTGCCCAGAACGTCGGCAATCTTCTCCTTGAATCCGGATTGAGAGAGGTTCCTGTCGAGCACAACGAAGGGCCTGCGGCCTCCCAGTTCATGGATGTGCGCGGGAAGCGCGGCGAAGGAGCCCTGTCCGAAAACGATCTTCCGGGCTCCCGTGAAGGAAAATTTCTTTATCATGCTTTTCTCCCTTGGATGTTTGCGCATTAAGGAAAAGGGGCGACAATGAAGTAAGACTATTAAGTTTCCGGCGGGTGAAAGTCAAGTCTTTTTGTGCCGTCCGTACCAGTCGATCTGTCGGCAGATGCCCCGGATGATCTGCACTTCCTTTGAGTACAGCCTGACGCGGGAAAGAAAACGGCGGATGTTCATCATCCAGTAGTCGGGGTTCTCCGGATTGATGAAGCCGATCCTCGTGAGCACATCTTTCAACTGTCCGTACATCCCTTCCAGTTCCCGGGACGAGGCGAGCCTGGGCGTGAAAAGCTTCTTTTCCTCCTGGCCGGCGAGAAAAATCTCGTAGCAGAGGATCATCACGGCGTGGGAGAGGTTGATGGATTTGAGGTTCTCCGATGTGGGAATGGTGACCAGGCGGCTGCAGTGCTTCAACTCTTCGTTGGTGAGACCGAAGTCCTCCGGCCCGAAGAGAAGGGCGATCCCGTTATTCTGCGAGAGGTCCGCGAGCTCCGCCGCTATCTCCCGGGGATAAAGCGAGGCGCGCCTCGCGCTCCCCAGCCTCGACGTGGTTCCCACAATGTAATGAAACCCGGACAGGGCCTCTTCCAGCGAATCGATGAACCGGATTTTTTCCACCGTTCCAGCCGCCAGGTGGGTCGCCATCCGGCGGATCTTCTCCTGATCCGGGTTTTCGCAATTCACGACGACGATCTTCCCGATTCCCATGTTGGCGGCGCACCGCGCCACGGACCCGATATTGCCCGGATACTTCGGCTTGTTCAGGACGATGGTAATGTTCCTTTTGTTCACCCCCGCGGCCATTGTTTGGTTGCCCTCCGTTCT
>CAYXFF010000193.1:0-3166 GCA_964464185.1 uncultured Syntrophaceae bacterium
AGCACATCCTTGGTAAGGATGAGGTCACCAGTTCAATCCTGGTCGTGGGCTCCATCTAAGTGAAAGCAGGGTTCAGGATTCATGAGAAGCATTATCACGCTGGCCTGCACGGAGTGCAAGCAGAGAAACTATTCGACGACAAAAAATAAAAGGACCATGCAGGATCGCCTGGAATTGAAGAAGTACTGCAAATTCTGCCGGGCCCAAACGATCCACAAAGAAACAAAGTGATTTCTTTGCCGGGGCGGAAGCGCTCATGGAACAGGCCAGTAGCTCTAACGGATAGAGCGCCGGACTCCAAATCCGGATGCTGGGGGTTCGAATCCCTCCTGGCCTGCCATTTATTTTTACAGGGCGAATAAAAATGGACAAAATCAAGGCGGTTATCTTTCAGGTCAAGCAGTTTCTGAGAGAAGTGAAGTCCGAACTCAAGAAGGTCACCTGGCCGACCAACAAAGCGGCTTTGGCCTCCACATCGGTTGTGATCGTCGTGGTCATCATTGTTTCCTTATTCCTCGGTCTTGTCGACATGGGTCTTACGAGGCTCATCCGATTGATATTAGGGTAAAGAGGTCCCATGGCTTTTAAGTGGTATGTCATTCATACTTATTCCGGATTCGAAAACAAGGTCAAGCGATCCCTTGAGGAGAGAATTGAGGCCTCGGAGATGAAGGAGAGTTTTGCCGACATCATGGTGCCGGAAGAAGACATCGTGGAACTCGTGAAGGGAGAAAAAAAGACTTCGAAGAGGAAATTCTTCCCGGGTTACATCCTTGTCAAAATGGAAATGAATGAGGACACCTGGCATATCGTCAAGAACACGCCCAAAGTGACGGGTTTCATCGGCAGCAAAGACAAGGCATCGCCGATCTCCGATGCCGAGGTGGAAGCGCTTCGGGTCCGGATTGATGAAGGAACCTTGAAGCCCAAGCCAAAGTTCAAGTACGAGGCGGGGGATCACGTGCGCATCATTGACGGGCCCTTTACGAACTTCGACGGGATCGTGGATGAGGTCAAGCCGGAAAAGGGAAAATTAAGGGTTATCGTGAGCATCTTTGGCAGATCCACACCGGTGGAACTGGATTTTATCCAGGTGGTTCACGGTTAAGCCGCGGTGTTCAGTCCGGCTTGGAATGATAAACGATTTACGAAAAACTTCAGGATGGTTGCATTATGGCAAAAAAGGTTATAGCGGGCATAAAACTTCAGATTCAGGCAGGTAAAGCGACCCCATCGCCTCCCATTGGTCCGGCTCTGGGCCAGCACGGAGTCAACATCATGGAATTCTGCAAGGCATACAATGCCATGACGCAGAATCAGGAGGGGACGATCATACCGGTTGTGATCACGGTCTACGCGGACCGGTCCTTTACCTTCGTGACGAAGACACCGCCGGCCTCCGTTCTGCTCAAGCAGGCGGCGAAGATCGCCAAGGGAGCAAGCGACCCGAAAAGGGAGAAGGTCGGCACCGTGACCTCGAAACAGGTAAGAGAGATTGCCGAGTTGAAATTGAACGATCTGAACGCCGTGGATCTGGAGGCCGCCATAAGAATAATCGCGGGAACGGCGAGGTCCATGGGGATTGAAATTTCCGGTTAGGATGAGTCTGGAGTGTGATGATGGCTAAGAGAGGAAAGCGCTATTTAGAAAAGAAAACGATGGTTGAGGCGGGGAAACGTTATTCCCTGAAAGAGGCCATGGATATCCTTGTGGGTACGGCCAGAGCCAAATTTGACGAGACCGTTGACGCAGCCATCCGGCTCGGGGTTAATCCCAAGCATGCCGATCAGATGGTGAGAGGAAGCGTGGCTCTTCCGAACGGGCTTGGGAAAAACGTGCGGGTTCTGGTTTTCGCCAAGGGGGAGAAGGAAAAGGAGGCCATGGATGCCGGGGCGGACTTCACCGGTTCGGACGACCTCATCGAAAAAATCAAGGAAGGCTGGCTGGATTTCGACCGGGTCATCGCCACGCCCGACATGATGGGAAGCGTGGGTAAGCTGGGAAAGATCCTCGGGCCCCGGGGGCTCATGCCGAACCCCAAGGTCGGCACGGTGACCTTTGATGTGGGCAGGGCCGTGAAAGAACTCAAGGCGGGCAAGGTGGAATTCCGGGTTGAAAAAGCCGGCATTGTTCACAGCCCGGTGGGAAAGGTTTCCTTCGGCGCGGAAAAGCTGATGGAGAATGTCCTGGCGCTGGTTGAAACGATTGTCAAGCTCAAGCCGGCATCGAGCAAAGGGACGTATCTTAAGAACATTTCATTGTCAACAACCATGGGTCCCGGCGTCAAAGTGGATCCCGTGGATGTGAGGAATATTCTAAAATAAATTAGATAATAGGCGGCCCTGAGAGGGGGTCGGGTCAAAGTCAGAGACAGCAGGTATGTTTTTTAAACGATCAACATCGGCCTGCCGAGACGGCGAATGAGCGTTTGAATATGCTTTCCTGTATGGCACTCTGACTTTTCAGGGATTTTCTGAATCGAAGGGATCCCGGAAATTTAGAGTGAAAGGGGGTTAGATATTGGATCGGAAGACGAAAGAAAATGTGGTTGCAGAACTCCACGAGAAGCTCAAGGGCGTGAAGCTGGCCGTTCTCGCGAATTACAGCGGCATGAGCGTGGCGAAGGTCACGGCGCTGAGAAACGAGCTGCGGAAAACCGGAACAGAGATGAGAGTGATCAAGAATACTCTTTTAAGAATCGCTTCGAAGGACACGGATTTTGTTGTTCTTGACGATTATCTGAAAGGGCCCATCGCTGTCATCCTGAGTTACGGTGACGCCGTTGAATCGACAAAATCTCTGGTCGAGTTTGCGAAAAAGAACGCCGAGCTTGAGATCAAGGCCGGTCTCATGAGCGGCAGGCTTCTGAGCAAGGATCAGATCAGTGTCCTGGCCGATCTCCCGAGCCGGGAGGTTCTTCTGGGCAGGCTCCTCTCCGTCATGCTGGGAACCCAGACGGGCCTGGTCAGAGTGCTGAGCGGCGTCCAGCGAAACCTCGTTCAGGTGCTTGAAGCGTATCGTACAAAGAAAGCAGAACAAAACTAAATCAAACATACAGGAAGGGAATGAAAATGGCAGAAAAGATAACAAAGGAAGATGTCATTCAATTTATTGAAAACATGACCGTCATCGAACTCTCGGAACTCGTTAAGGAACTGGAACAGAG
>CAYXFF010000194.1:0-3158 GCA_964464185.1 uncultured Syntrophaceae bacterium
CCACGATGGCGTCGTCCACCAGGAGGCCGATGGCCAGCACCATGGCGAACATGGTGAGCATATTGATGGAAAAACCAAACGCCCCCAGTACGGCAAAGGTTCCCAGAATCACGACCGGCACGGCGATGGTCGGGATCAGGGTGGCCCGCAGGTTTCCCAGGAAAAGCCACATGACGAGAAAAACCAGGAAAACCGCCTCGAAGAGGGTCTTGACCACCTCATGGATGGCCACCCGGACGAAGGGGGTGGTATCGTAAGGATACACGGCCTTCATCCCGGGCGGGAAGTACCTGCTCATTTCCGCCAGCTTCTTCTTCACGGCGTCGGCCGTATCCAGGGCATTTGCGCCGGGGGCCTGACGGATAGCGAGACCTGCGGAAGGTTTGCCGTTGTAAGAGGCCTGGACATCGTAGACCTCAGTCCCCAGTTCCGTCCGTCCCACGTCCCGGATGCGGACGACGGAGCCGTCGGGATTGGTGCGGATGGGAATGGAGGCGAACTCCTCCGGGGTCTTCAGGAGATTCTGAACGACGATGGAGGCGTTCAGGCGCTGGCCTTCCGTCGCCGGCACCCCGCCGAGCTGTCCGGCAGACACCTCCACGTTGTAGGTCTTGAGCGCCAGAATCACGTCCTCAACGGTCAGGCGGTAATCGGTGAGCCTGTCGGGGTTGAACCAGATCCGCATGGCGTACTGAGTGCCGAAATTCTGGACCTCGCCCACGCCGGGAACGCGGGCCAGGACTTTTTCCAGGTTGGACTGGGCGTAATCCCGCAGATCGTTGCCGTCCATGCTCCCGTCCTCGGAGATCAGACCCACGATGATGAGGTAATTCCGCGTGGATTTGCTGACCATGACCCCCGCGCTCTGAACCGCCTCCGGCAGGCTCGTCATGGCGAGCTGGAGCTTGTTCTGCACCTTGGCCCAGGCCAGGTCCGGATCGGTTCCCGGCTTGAAGGTCAATTCGATCCGGGAGGCCCCGGCTGAATCGCTCGTACCGGAAAGATACAGCATATCGTCAAAGCCCGTCATCTTCTGCTCGATGATCTGGGTCACGCTGTTTTCCACCGTCTCCGCCGAGGCCCCCGAGTAGAAGGAATCAATGGCGATGGATGGAGGGGCGATGGGCGGATACTGGGAAATGGGGAGATTGTAGATGGCAAGCCCGCCCAGGACCATCATGATAATGGCGATGACCCAGGCGAAGACCGGACGATCCAGAAAAAATTTCGATAACATTACGGCTCTCCGTCAGTGCTCTTTCGCGGACGCCGGGGCCGCGTTTTTGCGTTCCCCCTTATTTGTTTCCCCGCCGGCCGTAAAAGGAACAACCTTGACGACGGCGCCGGGCTTCGCCTTCTGCACCCCCTCGACGATCACCTGATCGCCGGGGGCCAGACCCGAGGAAACAAGCCATTTATCGCCCATGGCGCGATCGAGGATGAGGGGACGCTGCTCGACCTTGCCCTGGCCGTCCACAATCAGCGTGAAGGGATTGCCCTTGGGATCCCGCGACACGGCCTGCTGAGGAATCAGGAGAGCCTTCGGATTGACCCCCTCTTCCACCACCGCCCGGACAAACATGCCGGGCAGCAGCACGCCCTTCGGGTTGGGGAAAACAACACGGAGAATGACCGATCCCGTTGTCGGATCGACGGTGACGTCGCGGAATTGCAGCATCCCCTCCCGGGGGTACGGGGTGCCGTCTTCCAGGATGAGCCGCACCCTGTTTCGGTTCTTTCCGCCGGGATCGATGCGGCCCTCCTCCAGGCGGCGCTGCAGGCGCAGCACTTCCGTCGAGGATTGGGGCACATCCACGTACACGGGATCCAGTTGCTGAATCGTCGCCAGGGCCAGGGGCTGCTGTGCCGTCACCAGGGCACCTTCCGTGACGTCGGATTTCCCGATGCGGCCCGAGATGGGCGCCTTGACGGAGGTGTATCCCATGTTGATCCGGGCCGTCTCGACCACGGCCTGCCAGTACCGGATATCCGCCTGAGCCTGTTTCAGGGCGGCCGCCGCATCGTCATAGTCCTGCTGGCTGACCGCTTTGTCGGCCACCAGTTCCCGCAAGCGCTCGGCCCGCGGCAGGACCGCTGCCAGATTGGCCTCCGATCTGGAGAGGGCTGCCCGGGCATTGTCCAGGGCCGCCTGAAAGGGAGCGGCATCGATTCGAAAGAGAACCTGACCGGCCTTGACATCGGCGCCTTCCGTGAAGAGGCGCTTCTGGATGATGCCGTTCACCTGGGGCCGGACATCCGCCACCCGATAGGCGGAGGTGCGGCCGGACAATTCGGTCGTTATCACCACCTGCTGCGGCTGTATCGTCGCAACGGCAACCTCGGGAGCGCCCTGGGGCTTCCCGCTTGACTTTTGTTGTCCACAACCCGCCAGTATCAGAAATCCCGCGAGAACCCCCACGGCAGCCATGATTTTAGCCCGGTTACTGATCAGCATGGAACACCTCTGTGGTTTTATTTGAATTCATCAGCGTACACATTTCTCTTTATCCCGTCCCAGCATGCCTCTACGCTTTTTATGATCAATGCGTCATCCAATTCGAGCAAACCGAGGGTGTGGTCCCGGGCCAGGGCGATCAGGGGACCGAAAGCCAGAGCTGCATGCACGGGCAATGGAAGATCTTTCATGACCTGACGGGCGGTTCCCTGTTCAAAAAGATCCGTGAATATGTCACGATTATCGTCTTTTCGCATAATCTTGTCCCTGCGCAGGGACACACCATAGGGAGAATTGTAATACTGTTCCAGAAATCGAAAATAAAGAGGGTGAGAGATAAGATATTTAAGCAGCATTGTGCCGAGATAAATAAACCTTTCTCTGATCGGTTTTTCATCAGAGTAACCTTCCGTGAGCACGGCGAAAAGCTTTTCTTCCACGTCGCGATGCAGCGCCTTGATGAGCACGTCTTTGTTCTCAAAATAGCGGTAAATCGTCCCGGCCCCCACTCCCGCTTTTTCGGCGATCATGGCCATCGGGGCTCCGTGAAAACCGTGTTCCGCGATGAGTTCCAGGGACGCCCGTATTATGTCGTCACGCTTGTCTGATTTTTTCATAGTTCAAATAAGGGACCGGATAGGAATGAATGTTCATTCCGTTAGCATTATTGAAAATGCTTTGTCAAGAACTTAATGTGATTTTT
>CAYXFF010000195.1:0-3155 GCA_964464185.1 uncultured Syntrophaceae bacterium
GGTCGGGGTCGTCGGTATCGGTCATCTGGGGAATTATCACCTCCAGAAATACCAGATGATGCAGAATTGCGTCATCTCGGCGGTGGCAGACGTGATAGAGGAGAGAGCCCGAAAGGCCGCCGCGCTCTATTCGTGTGAGGCATCGGCAAATTATCGCGACCTCATCGGGAAAGTGGATGCCGTCAGCATTGCCGTGCCCACAAAGGACCACCACGCCATCGCGAAGGATTTTCTGACCGCGGGCATTGATGTCCTTCTTGAAAAGCCCATCGCCGCGACCCTCGAGGAAGCGGACGAACTGGTCCGGATCGCCGAAGAGCAAAACGCCGTTTTTCAGATCGGCTTCGTGGAAAGATTCAATCCGGCCATCGTCGCCCTTGGCTCAGTGATCGGCGAACCGCTCTTCATTGAAACGCATCGGCTGCACCCTTTCTTCAACCGGGGAACAGACGTCGACGTGGTTCTCGACCTCATGATCCACGACCTCGACATCATCCTTCATTTCGTGAAGGCCCCCGTCGAAAACGTGGAAGCCGTGGGGATATCGGTGCTCTCGGAAGAGGTGGATATTGCCAACGCCCGCGTGACGTTTCAGAACGGGTGCGTCGCCAACATCACGGCAAGCCGCGTGACGGGAAAAAACATGCAGAAGATACGGTTCTTCGGGTTCGAGGGGTACCATTCCATCGATTACGGAAAGAGGGAGCTGGTCTCCCTGGGGACAACGCATGGATCCGGCGGCAAGATGGAGATCCATCCCAACGACGTGGAGGTGACCAAACAGGATCCCCTGGAAGAAGAGATCCGCGCCTTCATACACTCGGTTACCACCCGGACACCGCCCTTTGTTTCAGGGAGTGAGGGAAGGGAGTCGCTCAGGCTGGCCATGAGCATCATCGAAAAAATAAAGTCCGGTCAGGAGAAGATCCTCCATGCTGCCCATGGTCGATTTGCAGAGACAGTATAACGCTCTCAAGCCCGAGATCGACGCGGCCATTGAAGACGTGCTGAGAAGCACGCAGTTCATCCTGGGCCCGAACGTCTCAAGGCTGGAAGAAGAGATCGCCCTTTATCACGGCGTTCCCTGTGCTGTCGGCGTGGCCAGCGGGACGGACGCCCTCCTTCTCGCTTTGCGGGCATGCGGGATCGGCGAGGGCGATGAGGTCATCACAACGCCCTTCACCTTCATCGCCACGGCGGAAGTCATCGCTCTTCTGAAAGCCGTTCCTGTTTTCGTCGACATACGACCCGATTCCTTCAATATCGACCCAGGCAAAATAGAGGTCAAAATCACGGACAGGACAAAAGCCATCCTGCCCGTCCATCTTTTCGGCCATCCCGCAAACATGGACCCCATCCTGGAGCTGGCAGGGAAATACCGCCTGAAAGTCATAGAAGACTGCGCCCAGGCCTTCGGCGCCGAATACAGAGGAAAAAAGGCGGGAACCTTCGGCGATTACGGCTGTTTCAGTTTTTTCCCGAGCAAGAACCTCGCCTGTTATGGAGACGGCGGAATGGTCATCACCGGCGATGAAGAAGCGGCAAGGCGGATCCGCCTTCTGCGAAACCATGGGAGCAGCAAAAAATATCACCACGAGGTCCTTGGCTGCAACAGCCGTCTGGACGAGATGCAGGCCGCCATCGTGCGCGTGAAATTGAAGAGGATCGACGCGTTCAACGCGGCGCGGAGAAGAAACGCGAATCTTTACCGGAACAGCATCCGGCGGGATGACGTGATCCTCCCTTCGGAAGCGGAGCATTGCCTGCACGTATATCATCAGTTCACCCTCCGGTCCGGGAAGCGGGACCGCATCATGGCCGCTCTCACGAAGAACGCCATATCCTCGGCCATCTACTATCCCGTCCCGCTGCACCGCCAGGAAGTCTTCACCGGCCTCGGGCTGAAGGGTGGTGACCTTCGGAACAGCGAAACCTGCGCGGAAGAAGTTCTCTCCCTCCCCATGTTCCCGGAGCTCACGGAAGAAGAAATCCTCCGTATCAGCGACGTGATCAATCATGCCTCCTGAAACAGAAAATCGTGCCGGCGGTTCAAGCGGAAGCCCCGGAAAAATTCTGATTGTCGCGGGGGAAGCCTCGGCAGACCTGCACGGATCCAGCCTCGTCAGGGCTATTCACCGCATTCGTCCCGACATCCGGTTTTACGGCATCGGCGGCAGAAATCTGAAAGACGCCGGCGTGGAACTCGTCGCCCATTCCTCCGAAATGGCCGTCGTCGGATTGACGGAAGTTTCCGCGAAGCTGAATTTCATTCTGAGAACCTTTTTCAGGCTGAAGAAATCGCTCAAGGAGGAGAGGCCGGACCTCGCGATCCTGATCGATTATCCGGATTTTAACATCCCCCTGGCAAGGTCGGCAAAGAAAAGGGGGGTAAAGGTTTTCTATTACATCAGCCCGCAGGTATGGGCATGGCGAAAGGGCCGGATCCGGAGCATCCGGAAATGCGTGGACCACATGGCGGTGATCTTTCCCTTCGAGCAGGCGATGTACCGGGAAGCGGGCGTCAACGCGACCTTTGTGGGGCATCCGCTTCTCGATTCGGCGAAAAGAAAGTATTCGCGGGAAGAGGCGCTGAAGGCATTCGGTCTTGAGGATCATGTGACGACCGTGGCGATTCTTCCGGGGAGCCGTGAGGGCGAAGTGACGCGTCTTTTGCCGGTGATGATGGGGGCGGCGGAAATGCTGAAAGAAAAATTCGCTCCCATCCAGTTTGTCCTTCCCCTTGCCGACACGCTGAAACCCGATCTCGTCGAGGAGATCGTGAAGGCTTTCGCCGTCCCTGTCCACATCGTTCAGGACAGCATCTACGATGTCCTCGGGATATCGGACGCCGCCATCGTGACCTCGGGAACAGCAACCGTCGAGACGGCCCTCATGGAGACCCCCATGGTTGTCGTCTACAAGGTGTCCTGGTTCACATATCTTGTCGGCCGCCTCCTGATCGACGTGGATCACATCGCCATGGCCAACATCATCGCCGGAAAAACGATCGTCCCTGAGCTGATTCAGGATGACGCAACGCCGGAGAGAATCGCAAAAGAGATTGCCCATATCCTCACAAATGATGTAAAAAGGGCGGAAATGAAGCAGGAACTGAAAAAAGTGAGAGAAAGGATGGGAGATCCGGGCGCCGCCGA
>CAYXFF010000196.1:0-1782 GCA_964464185.1 uncultured Syntrophaceae bacterium
TGTCCCATTCCGGGAATGGCGAAAATGGTCTCGAAGATCACGCTTCCCCCGATGAGTCCCGGAATGGAGAGCCCCAGAATGGTGATGACGGGAAGGAGCGCGTTTCTCAGGGCGTGCTTGTAGATGACCACCCTTTCGCTCAGGCCCTTGGCCCTCGCCGTCGTGATGTAGTCCTGCCGGATCACTTCGAGCATATTCGCCCGCATGTAGCGTGACAGCCCGGCGAGTCCCCCGAAGGCCGAGAGGAGAACGGGAAGAATGAGGTGCTTGATCAGGTCGGTGAAGGCGCTGAGAGGCGGCAGGTACTCGTAATTGAGGGACCGTATCCCCGAGATGGGCAGCCAGCCGAGATGAACACCGAAAAGGATCATGAGGAGAAGGGCAAGCCAGAAAGTCGGCATGGCAAAGCCGATGAAAACCAGCACGGCGGTCACCTTGTCGAATAAGGAGTTCTGGCGCACAGCCGCGATAACTCCGATAGGTATGGCGATGACGATGATGAGGCCGAGGGAGAGGACGTTGATAAAAAGAGTGATCGGCAGCCTCTCCAGTATCTTGTCGGCCACGGGCCTGTTATCGGGCGAGAAGGATTTCCCGAGATCAAGGGCGGCAATTTTCCGGACCCAGGAGAAATACTGCTGATAGAGGGGCTTATCCAGATCGTAAAGCGCTCTCAGCCGTTCTTTCGCCTCCGCCGAAGCGCGGGGGTTCATCTGGGTCTGAAGATCCGTGGGCGAACCCGGGGCGAGATGGATCACACCGAAACAGATGATGGTGATTCCGATGAGAAGCGGAATCATGAAAAAAAATCTGCGAAGGATGTAGTTCAGCAACGTCCAACCCTATTAATGGCGGCCTATACAGATATACGTGAAGCCCCTGCCTTTCATCTCTCCGGGATCGTACTGATTCCGTCCGTCAAAAACGACGGGGTTTTTAAGGAGTTTTTTCATCCGGTCAAAATCGGGATTTCTGAAGAGATGCCATTCGGTTGCAAGGACGAGAAAATCCGCGCCGGAGAGGGCATCAAAGGCACTTTTGGAATGGGATACCCGGGCGCCCCGGCCGAGCGTCTTCAAGGCTTCCTTTCCCGCCTCGGGGTCGTAAGCCTGTATCCTGACGCCTTGCGATAAAAGAATCCGGATGACTTCGAGGGCGGGGGATTCCCTCACGTCATTGGTGTTGGGCTTGAAGGTCAGTCCCCATACAGCGGCCGTTTTTCCTTTCATGCCGCCTTTGTCGGCAAAGTATGAGATAATCTTGTCTACGAAGATGCGTCGCTGTTTCGCGTTCATCTCGTCCACGGACTTCAGGATAATCGGATCGAAGTGGGCCTTTTCGGCCGTGGAAATGAGGGCCTTGACATCCTTGGGAAAGCAGGAACCCCCGTAACCGATGCCGGGATAGATGAAGCTGTATCCGATCCTGCTGTCGGAGCCGATTCCCTGTCTCACTTTCGCGATATCGGCGCCGACCCTTTCGCAGATGTTGGCCATCTCGTTCATGAAGGATATTCGGGTCGCCAGCATGGCATTGGCGGCGTACTTGGTGAGTTCCGCGCTGCGTATGTCCATGACGATCATCTTTTCCCTGTCCCGCGCAAAGGGCGAATAGATTTCTTTCATGAGTTCAGCGGTTCTCACGTTGTCCACGCCGATCACAACCCTGTCCGGTTTCATGAAATCGTTGACGGCGTCGCCCTCTTTCATGAATTCGGGATTGGAAATCACGTCGAACTCCATGGATACTTTTCTT
Source organism: uncultured Syntrophaceae bacterium (assembly GCA_964464185.1). Taxonomy (GTDB): domain Bacteria; phylum Desulfobacterota; class Syntrophia; order Syntrophales; family UBA4778; genus UBA4054. The sequence goes on from CAYXFF010000196.1 coordinate 1,756, forward strand.
TTCCGGAGTTCCTTCTGAATGACCTCT
>CAYXFF010000196.1:1882-3131 GCA_964464185.1 uncultured Syntrophaceae bacterium
TTCCAGAGATTAGCCTCCGAGTGCGGCTCAAGGGTTATAATCGGATGAATACCCGCTTCCCGGATCATTCTGAAGAGATCGTGAAAAGGAAAATTCCCTTCCCCAACGGGGAGGTGTCCGTCCATATCCGTTCTATTGTCATGAAGGTGAAGCTGTCCCAGATGCGGACCCAGCGCCTTCATCCATGCACCCAGGTTCCTGTCGGAGAAGGCATTGAAATGACCTGTATCGAAGCAAAAAAAGAGATTAGGCCCTTCGAGGGAATTAAACAAGCGGCTGAGATGATCGGGGGTCCTCTCATAGACATTCTCAAGAGCGATCACGGTCTCCATATCTTCAGCCAGCGCCAGGAATTTCCCCCACGTGTCCAGGCTGTTTTCAAGCCACTTCTGCTCCGTTGAGACATAATACCTTTCATCGAAGGATGGGTGGCAAACGACACACTTCGGCTGAAAGAAAGGAACGAGATCGAAGACCTGATTCAGGCGTTCAATCGATGCCTGCCGGATCCTGGGATCCAGAGCGCCCGGCCTGAGATCCATGAAAGGCGCGTGAAGGGTAATCGTCAGACCTTTCTCCCTGAGAACTTCCGCAACCCGGACAAAGTCCTGGATGCGATAACGCTCCAGATCGATATGGTTGAACCCTATCTCCGGGTTGATACCGTTCTTCACGACCATGGGAAGATACTTTTCAAAGAGAAGGTGGAAAGGCATGTTGACCTGCACCCTTTTTAAGATAACGTCTTGCATGAGGGATCCATTCTTCTTCAGTCTGTCGACCATGATGGTGAGGAAACCGATCACAACCAGGAATGGAAAGGAAAGTTTTTCCTGATTCATCATTCAGGGTGTTGCAATCGCACGGTGGCCGCATTTCTATCACAACGGGTTTTTTTTGACAACCCTGAGTTTTGGCGGAGTTTCGAATTGACAGTTCACTATGATTATGCTAGAAAAACAACGCTTTATTATCGAAACGGAGTCCTTCTGAATAGGAACCGATAAGCCCGGGAGGTGAAACTGGTCAAGAGAGCCCTGAGCACGAAGAAGACGGTTCTTCTCTGCGCGAACGCGGCGCTGGAGAAGAAAGCCCGCAACATTGTCATTCTGAACGTAAAAAAACATTCATCCATTGCCGATTACCTGATGATCTGCAGCGGGGGTTCGGACCGTCAGGTTCAGGCCATCGCGGCATCCATAGGGGAGAATCTCAAAGAGGCGAAAAAAATACCTCTTGGGATAGAAGG
>CAYXFF010000197.1:0-3130 GCA_964464185.1 uncultured Syntrophaceae bacterium
CTGAGCGAAAAGCTCAGGATAAAAAATAATCTTTTGAGCCACATCTTCGAGATCAGCTCGCTGCTCACGAGTTCGCCCGACCTTGGCGAGGTTCTGAACGCGATCACGAATCGTGCCATGAACGGCCTGAATTTCGACCGGGCCATCGTCATGCTTCTGAATAATGATAAGACGAAGCTGGAATGCAGATGCATCAAAGGTTTCACGCCGGAAGGGGAAAAGAGGGCGTGGGAAAAGCCTCTGATCATGGACGAGCACGATTGCTATGAAACCAAGGTTGTCCGTTATGGAAATCCCAGGTTTATTCCCGATACGGAAAACGCCCATGACGTGACGCCCATCGACAGGGTGATCAACAGGTACCACGAGAGAAAATCCGTTCTTTACGTTCCCTTGAAAATAAAAGACAAGATCCTCGGTCTTCTCGGCGTGGACCGCTACAGGACCCGCATGGAAATCACCCAGGACGACGTGGAATCCCTTACGATCTTCGCCAACCAGGCCTCCATCATCATCGAGAATGCCGGGCTTTATCAGGCGCTGAACGATGAGAAGGTCCTCTCCGAGAATATCATCAAGTGCTCCACGAACGGCGTCATCGTCAGTGACCTCATGGGCAATATCCTCAATGTGAACCCCCGGGTGGAGGAGATACTGGGTGTCCCGAAGGAGGCGGCCGTGAAGCAGCGGATCCAGGATATCTTCAAATTCAATGCGAACGACAGGTGGAGAATATACAGGGCATTGAAGAAAAACGAGAACATCCATTTCTTTGATTTCCCGTACAGGAGATCGGACGATAAACAGCTGGTTTTAAACCTGAGCGGTTTTTCCGTCCATGATGAGAACCACAATACCCTGGGAGCGGTGACCGTCATTGCGGACCTGACGGAAAAGAAGAGGATGGACGATTACCTGCTGCGGGTGGAGAAGTTCGCCGCCCTGGGCCGCATCGCGGCGGGAATCGCCCATGAGATCCGAAACCCGCTTGCCGGCATCTACACCACGGTCCAGAATCTCGAGGATGAATTCCGCGAGGACGATCTCCGGAAGACGGATTTGAAGAACATCATGCAGGAGATCGACAGGGTCGAACACCTGATCAGGGAAGTCCTCGACCTGGTGAGACCTGTTCCCCTCCAGATTGAGGACTTCGATATCCACGACCTTCTTTCAACCACACTCTCCCTTCTCAAGAAGGAGATGGCCGGGAAAAAAATTGAGTTGAGAACGGAATATGGCGCGGGATATCCGGTCATCAGCGCGGACCCCAACCGCCTGAGGCAGGTCTTCCTGAATCTGACCATCAATGCCATTGAGTCCATAAACGGCGGCGGAAAGATCGCCGTGAGAACGAACGAGGTAAAGCGGGGGGACAGGGACGGGGAGTGGATTGCGATTGATATCATCGATAACGGAATCGGGATCCCCGCAAAACACATGAGCAGGATTTTTGATCCCTTTTTCACGACCAAGAACGGGGGAACAGGCCTGGGGCTCACGGTGACGCATAAAATCATCGAAGAGCACAACGGCAGGATCGAGGTGGAAAGCCGGGCGGATCAAGGCGCCGCGTTCCGTGTTCTTCTGCCCGTCGGCAGAGCGGTTCACGGGCAGCCGGGGGAAAAACAGTGAAGCCGTCCATCCTGATTGTCGACGATGAAAAACTCCTCCTGCACTCTCTGAAAACAGCCCTTTCCAGAGGGGGCTATCAGACCCTCACGGCCGCGAGCGGTGAAGAGGCCCTGGAATCTTTCAGGGGGAACAATCCCGATATCATTCTTCTCGACGTGAAGCTGCCGGACATGGACGGCATGCAGGTTCTCAAGAAAATCAAGGCCGTGGATGGGAACGTTCCCGTGATCATCATGACGGCCTTCAGCGGCATCAAGGGGGCTGTGGAGGCGATCAAGCTCGGCGCTCACGACTACATTGCGAAACCCTTTGATATCGAGGAGCTGAAGTTTGTCCTCGCCCGGTCTCTCGCCTCTCAGAAAGCCGTCGCCGAAGTGAACAAGATTCGTTCCACAAGAAAGGAACGATACAGCTTCGATAATATCATCACGGCCCATCCGAAAATCAGAACGATCACCGATCTCAGCAAACGTCTGGCTCAAAATGCCCAGTCGACGGTGCTCATCATGGGGGAAAGCGGCACGGGGAAGGAACTCTTTGCCAACGCCATCCATTACAACGGGCCCCGTTCCGACAGCCCCCTGATCACCGTCAATTGCGCGGCGCTCTCGGAAGGGCTTCTGGAGAGTGAACTTTTCGGCCATGAAAAAGGTGCCTTCACGGGAGCCGTGAAGCAGAAGAGGGGGATGTTTGAGCTGGCCGACCGGGGGACCCTTTTTCTCGACGAGATCGGAGAGATCACCCAGAAAACACAGGTCAAGCTGTTGAGATTCCTGGAGGAGAAGAAGATTCAGCGGGTGGGCGGTACGGAGAAGATCGAATTGGATGTGAGGATCATCGCCGCGACCAACAAGGACTTGATAAAGGGCGTCAAGGAAGGAACGTTCAGGGAAGACCTCTATTATCGCCTCAACGTGATCTCCTTCGTCATTCCGCCGCTGAGAGAGAGGAGAAGCGATATTTCCCTGTTGATCGACTATTTCGTCGACAGTTACAACAGTGTGCTGAACAAGAATATCAAAGGCTGTGACATCGAGGCCCTGAAGATTCTGTCGGATTATTCCTGGCCGGGAAACATCCGGGAACTGAGGAACATCATCGAAAGGGCGATGCTGCTGAGCGAAGGAGATTCGATCAGTTCCGCGGACATACCCCTGGAAAATGGAGTCTCACGCGCGAAGTCCGATCTGGCAAAGATTGCGGCCCTTGATCCCGCCCCCTTGGATAAACTCATCAAATCCTACACGAAAAGCATTCTCTCCAGGTTCAAGGAAAACCGGTCCAGGACGGCCGATGCCCTGAAAATTACAAGGCAGAGATTGAGGCGCATCCTGAACTCCGAAGTGGATTAATTCAACCCAGGCGCTGGTTCGAATTCATCCATATCCGTAATGACCCTTAATCCATTCACATTTTCTCAAAAAGAGACACCTCTTCACTAATGACCGTTCAGGGGTGGATTAAAATAATCCAATCCGCCTCCGGCCGCGATTTT
>CAYXFF010000198.1:0-3127 GCA_964464185.1 uncultured Syntrophaceae bacterium
TTCAAACCCTTTAATATAGACGGCAATACCATTCATCAGGTGGGTATCCCCTGGCACTTCGGCTGGGTGACCACAGCCACAAGGAAATACAATCCCAACGACAAGAAGCCTGAAATCTTTACCTTCGGGGATTCGGCCAATCTCCTGACGCCCTTTGCCGGGGACCCCAATACGATGATCCCCGAAAGCAAGGCCTTCATGGTCAATGTCGTGAAGAAGGGGGTGAAGTAACATGTCTGAGAACATCAAACTGTTTGATACATCGAAATGCACGGGATGCCGGGGATGCCAGCTGGCCTGCAAGCAGTGGAACAATCTGCCGGCGAAACAGACAGTCAACTGGGGGTCCTATCAGAATCCCCCGACCCTCCAGTCGAATACCTATTTGATCATGCGGTTCCAGGAAAAGGCCGATGCCAACGGCGTCAAGTGGTTTTTCCGCCATGAGGCCTGCATGCACTGCACCGATGCGGCTTGCGTGAAGGCCTGCCCGACGGGAGCGCTCTACTACTCGGAGTTCAAGACGGTAGGAAAGAATATCGAGAAGTGCATCGGATGCAAGGATTGTGTCGCGGCCTGTCCCTTTGAAGTTCCCAAATACGATTCCAGCGCGAACAAGGTTTTCAAGTGCGACATGTGCGAGAGCCGTATCGCGAACAATCTCGAACCTGCCTGCGTGAAGGCCTGCCCGACCGGCGCCCTGAAGTGGGGCGAGAAGGAAACGATGCTGAAAATCGCCAATGAGCGGGTCAAGGAACTCGGCGGCGATGCCCATGTCTACGGTCCACAGTACGTCGGCGGGACGCATCTGGCCTATATCCTCCAGGAAAAGGATGCGGTCTATGCGGGCCTGAAAATCGATCCGAAGGTTCCGCTTTCCGTCATTGCATGGAAGGACTGGTTGAAGCCGCTGAGTTTGATAGCGGGCGGCGGTGTGGTTGTTGGATCGCTCCTGCATTACATTCTGCACGGTCCCAAGAGGCCGGATGCGGATGTCGGCCAGGATAATCATGCGGAAGGGGGGAAGTAAGATGCCAGAAAAAGGAATGATCAAAATAACGGATGGATTCGAACGGATCGTGCACTGGATGCTTGCCGGGTCCTGCATCCTCCTCTTCATCACGGGACTGGGGATGATGTACCGGGAGCTCAATTTTATTGGAAACCTCATGGGTGGTCTGGTGGCCCTGAAATATGTTCACAATTTCACCGGGCTCCTTTTTATTGTCTCTCTCGTCCTGGCAACCCGTATGTGGTGGCATGAGGCGGGGAAGTTCTCGATGCCGGAAGACCTGGATTGGATGATGTGTGCGGGCGGTTATCTCTGGCACGTGGAAAAGGTGCCCGAGATCGGCAAGTACAATCCCGGTCAGAAGATGTTCTTTCTCACCGTGGTCGGCTGCGGCGCCCTGATGGGCGTGACGGGATTCATCATGTGGTTCCCCATGGGTCTTTCCCTGGACCTCGTGAGATGGATGTATCCCCTCCATGCCCTTGGATTTGTCGTCCTTTTCGCCTTCTTCTTCGTCCACCTTTATCTGGGAACGATCGGCAACCCCGGCACGTTCATGGCCATGATCGACGGCTGGGCCACGAAAGCCTGGGCGAAGAAACAGCACCCCAAATGGCTGCGCGAAATGGAAGAGTCGGGAAAACTGGAAGTCTATGGAGAGGAAGAGAAGGAAGCCGCTTCCCACTGATGGTTACTTCATGTGGTGACTCAAAAAGGCCTGCCCGAAATGGGCAGGCCTTTTATTTTTTGTGGTGGGGCTACCCATCAGCGGGTTTTTCGACTCAGTCTACCAGCATAAGACAGTAGAGATTCTGCGTCTCCGATTTTTCCTTCAATGTATTTATGAAAAAGCCGTTGTTGCGGGCGGTCTGGTAAACGTCAATTCCGCAGGCCTCCATGGAGGGCCTGGTTTTTGCGGGAAGGCGGCACGGAACCCCTTCATTCAATCCACACTCCTTGCACAGAACGCAGGGACCGGCCAGCATGACAAAGGCTTTGTAGTAGCCGTCTTTGAAGAGCTCCCCCTCCAGTTTGACCAGCGTGTCCAGATAGGCCATCATGTTCTTGCCTCTTTCCTTGGAGTAGGGAGCTTCGACATGAAACAGGATGGCGCGATGGTACGAATCAAGGGTGGCTTGTGTTTCCGCCGGCGTGGGGGTATGGGGCGGACAGCTGTATCGGTGCTTATACGGGCATCCGAAGAGACACTTGAATCGTACCCATGGAGCGGTAACGACCGAACTTGGATGAATGACCTTTGCATGGGTGGCGCCGACTGCCATGGCTTTCTCGCAGTATTTTTCCAGATCAAATGCGGACATGATAGCCTCCCCTGTTCGTTGTATTCATGAATCGTATTAAAACTGTGCAGATAGCACAGAAACATTTTCAATGCACCGGCTCAACCCAGGACAATGCGCAAGGCGATATACGGCACCAGATTGAACAGGAAGATGCCTATTTTGAAGAGCGCCATTCCCGCATAATGAATGGCATCGAAGGTTTCAACCGAAATATTGAACCATTTGCCGTGAAGCCGGTAGATCCACTCATGGGCGAGCGAGAAGAACAGGAACCACCACAGCAGAAAACTGTAATTGATGACCGCGCACCAGCCCAGCATGTCGCGAATAATCTCAAAATTCATCGTTCCCTCCTAATACTTTTGTTCAGTGGTGTGGTGAGAGGACGAGTTCTGTTCTGAGCTCTTCCTGTAAAGGGTGATCGGTGTTCCTTTTATGCCGGCATAGAAGACGATGATCTCGGCTGGTGCCGTGCCTTCATTCTTCCCGTAATGCCATGTGTTCACGACCTCAACGATGGGATCCCCGGCTTTCAGATGAAGCGTCTTTCCCTCTTCCGTCACCACGGTCAGTTCTCCCTTTAATAATACCCCCGCGTTTATGATGGGATGCTTGTGCAGCGGCAATTGCGCCCCCGGCTGAATTCTGATCCTCAGGATGGTGATCTCCGGTTTCCCGGCCGCGTAGCCGGGGAGATCATGTCCGTCCCAGCTTGAACCGGTTTTCGACAGGACATCCACGGCGTCGGCCTTTGTCTCTTCAGCCGCGACAGGACCAGACAGCAGCAGTATAAGACACAGGGCATAAAAAA
>CAYXFF010000199.1:0-3118 GCA_964464185.1 uncultured Syntrophaceae bacterium
GCACGGCCTTTTCCAGCCCGTCCAGCGTCAGTTCATACATGGGAAAAATCTGACGGACGATGTTGATGGTCGTGGTATAGCGCCAATCGTCCTCCAGAACAGGGTTGAGCCAGACACAGTGCCTGAAGGTCCGGGCCAGAAATTTCAGCTTCTCGATGCTCGGGCGGGTGCTTCTCTCCTCAAAGCGGATATAGCCGTCCGCCGCCATGAGTTCGAAGGGGGCCATGCTGGCGTCGCCGACAAAGACCAGCCTCGTTTCCCCGTCCTTGCGGATGAAATCCTCCACGAGTTCCGGGTCCATGCGCCGCGGCGCGTCCGTCCAGACCTTCTCGTAGATGGTGTTGTGAAAGTAGTAAATCTTGAGATCCTTGAACTGGGCCTTGGCATAATTGAAGAGGGTCTGCACGACGTTCACGTAGGGGTCCATGGACCAGCCGCCGTTGTCGATCAGCAGGACCACCTTGAGCCGGTCCAGGAGACGGCGGTCGAAGACAATATCGATCTCTCCGGCATTGCGCATGGTCTGATAAATGGTCTTGTCGATATTGACCTGGTCTTTGGGACCGGAAGGAACCATGCGGCGCAGCCGCTTGAGGGCCTCACCGATCTGGGCCTGGGTGAGAGGTCCCTCCTGGGAATAATCCTTGTACCGCCGGCTCATGGCGACCTTCACGGCGGACTTGTTGCGCGATACGCCTCCGACCCGCATGCCGCCGGGGTGATGTCCGGAGTGGCCGACGGGCGACGTTCCGCGGGTGCCGATCCAGCGGTTTCCGCCGTGATGGGCCTCCGTCTGCTCCTTCAGGCGATCGAGGAAATACTGGATCAGTTCCTCGGGAGTCATCTTGCTGAGTTTCTCTTCGTCCAGGCCAAGCGTCGCGGCGACCTCCCGCGGGTTCTTCAGCCATTCTTCAAGAAGGGCGTGGGCAAGCTCGCTGAGTTCCCGGTCCCCGGGGTCCTGAAACGCCACGCCTTCAAAGTGATGCGCGAAGACCTGGTCGTAGGTATCGAAGTATCTCTCGCTTTTCACGAGGATGGAGCGAGCGCCCGTGTAGAAATCATCGACCGTGCTGATGATGCCCATGTTCAGGGCCTTCTGCAGCCGCAAAAAGGATGTGGGCGTCACCGGCACACCCCGGTCTCTCAGAGTATAGAAGAATTCGACAAACACGGCGGCACCTCAGTGAACGGTCTGGCCGAACTGTTTGGCGGCGACCTTGAGATCCCCGCTCTTCTTGAAGAGCACGCCCAGATAGGGCACCTGGCCCTTCTGAAGCGATTTCACGTCGAAGTCGGGATCCGCCATGAGGGCGCGGATCCAGTTGATCAGCTCCCGGGTGGCCGGCTTCTTTTCAACGCCCCGGAGGTCCCGGAGCTTGTAAAAAGCGGCGATGCAGGTCTCGGCCAGGGCGTCGCTCATCTTCGGGAAATGGACATCGATGATCCGGCGCATCATGTCCGGTTCCGGGAAAGCGATGTGATGGAAATTGCACCGCCCCAGGAAGGGGTCCGAGAGGTCCTTCTTGGCGTTCGAGGTGATGATGATCACGGGCCTCCGGCGGGCGCTCACGGTCTTGTCGATCTCGATGATATCGAACTGCATCTGATCCAGAACGTCCAGCATGTCGTCCTGGAAATCGGTGTCGGCCTTGTCGATCTCGTCGATGAGGAGAACCGTGCGGGACTCCGCGACAAAGGCCTGCCCGATTTTCCCCATCTTGATGTACTCCTCGATGTTGCTCACGTCGCGCTTCGAATCGCCGAAACGGCTGTCGTTCAGGCGGGTGAGGGTATCGTATTGATAGAGAGCCTCGATGAGCTTCATGCTGGATTTGACGTTCAGAACGATGAGAGGCATTCGGAGGCTCTCGGCAATGGCATGGGCCAGCATGGTCTTGCCCGTTCCCGGTTCCCCCTTGAGAAGAAGCGGCATTTCAAGCGCCATGGTGACATTGACGATCTGGGCCAGTTCATCATCCAGAACATATTTGGTAGCCCCGGAAAACCGGGGGTTGGATGTATCTTTTTTCATGGTCTGAACTCCTTTTCCTGATAGGGACTCGCTATCTGAATTTACGAAAAGTAACTTTTAATCCATTTAATAAAAAATTTCCACCCGAAATTTGCAAGGCGTGACATGTCCCCTTCCTAACTTTTTATCATTCCTGCCCTTTTCTTTGTCATTCCTGCGAAAGCAGGAATCCAGGACAAGACTGGATTCCCCCGGATCAAGTCCGGGGCAGGCTCTTCGTCGCGCTTCGCTTGCACGGAATGACAGTGAAAAATCTGTTTTTGTGGTAACGACAACAGCGGACATAAAAATTATTTGTCAACATCATGCCAGTAAATACCGGGAAAATCCTTCGTGAAAAAGGGGGCGTGGTTGGAGGTGAAAACCGGCGGGTCTCTCCTCAGAATGGGCGCGATCGCGGGATGGCGCCTGAACTCCCGGTCCAGGAACATCCGGACCTGCTGCCGGTTCCATCCCATGGGGTGCGAAAAATCGGTGTAAAGCGACAGATCGCCTTCGTAGAAATCCCTCGTCTCCAGCTTCAATGAAGGAGCCGCAAAGACAGGCAGATTAAAAACGGCGACATTGAGAAAATCGACACAATCGCCATGCTCCACGATAAAATCGAGCGTCCGGCGGGCCGATTCCTCATCCTCCGCGGGTGTCCCGAAGAGGAGGTACACGTAGGCGGGGATACCCGCTTCTCTCAGCGTCTTCAGCGCACGGGAGGCCTCAACGAGACGGATGCCCTTCTCCAATTGGTCGAGCACGTCCTGATCGCCCGATTCGAGTCCCAGTTTGAGCAGGACGCATCCCGAACGCTTCAGCGAGCTGCAGAAATCCGGATCCGTGAGATGAGGCGTGATCCTCGCAAAGCCATACCAGGGCGCACCCGGAGGATTCTTTGCCATCGCCTCCAGGAGGGACGGGCTCACGGCGTTATCCAGGAGATGGATGAGAACAGGGCTTGTCTTTTCACGGAGCGCGGCAAGATCGGAGGTGACGCGTCCCGGAGAAACGGGAACGTAAGGATTCATCTCCGCCCTCTCGGGGCAGAAGACACATTTGCGCCACCAGCACCCCCTGGAAGCGCTGTACGGCAGGATC
>CAYXFF010000200.1:0-3100 GCA_964464185.1 uncultured Syntrophaceae bacterium
CAACTTCTATCTTTTTTGCCAGATGGTCCCGCCGGACGTGTCCTGAACGAGGATTCCCATCCCGGCAAGCTGTTCCCTTAACCGGTCCGACGCCGCATAATCGCCCCGGCTGCGTGCTTCCTCGCGCTGGCGGATGAGCGTGCGGGCCTCATCGCTGATCGTTTCCTCTTCAAAATCCATGACCCCAAGGACCGCGTCGATCTTTTTCACCATATCCAGGACCCTGTCGCGTTCCGTCCCGCTCAGGATCCCTTTCGCGACAACCGTATTCACACGGTTGATGAATTCGAAGAGAACAGCCAACGCGGCGGAGATATGGAAATCATCGTCCATGGCATCGGTGAACCCCTTGCGCAGGTCATAGATGAACTGATCCACATCGGGATAACCCGCACCCGCCTTGAAGCGCAGAAGCCTCTGGATGAACGCGTTGAGATGCCGCATGGTGTTTCTCGCCGTTTCCAGAGCCCCGAAGGAAAAGTTGAGGGGCTGTCGGTAGTGCGAACTGATGAGAAAATACCGGAGTTCCTTCCCGCGGTACCCCTTCTTTTCCAGATCTTCCATGGTGAAATAGTTGTTGAGGGAAAGAGACATTTTCTTCCCTTCCATCATCACCATTTCCGTGTTCAGCCAGTAATTGGCAAGCCTTCTCCCCGTCGCGGCCTCCCCGATGGCCATGACATTCTCGCAATGAGGAAACACGAAGTCCGTGCCGCTGGAATGAATATCGATGGTCTCGGCCAGGTGTTTCATGGAGATTGTCGCGCATTCCAGATGCCAGCTCGGCCTCACGTTCCCCCATCGGGCCTTGTAGAAAATACCTCTCTTCAGTTCCGCCAGGGTCGATCTCTTGAGAAGAGTGAAATCCCTGGGATTGTCCTTCTCATATTCATCGAGATCGACCGTCTTCCCGACACGAACCTTTCCCAGATCTATATTGGAGAGATTGCCGTAATCATTGAGCTTTGAAATGTCGAAATAGACGCTTTTCAGCTTCTCGTAGGCATACCCCTTCTCCACCAGTTTCTCGGCCAGGTTGATCATGGCGTCCACGTTTTCACTGGCCCTCGGATAGAAAGTGCCCTTCTTGATGTTCAGTCTCTCCGCGTCGCCGAGAAAATCATTGAAGAAGCGCCCGGTGAAATCACCCAGATCCATGCCGGCCTGTTCTGCTCCCCTGATGGCCCTGTCGGCAAGATCAATGACATCGGTCACGTGCCTGACCCGGTATCCCTTGAATTCCAGGTATCGGACCACCATGTCCGAAACCACAAACCTCCGATAGGTTCCAAGGTGCGAAATGAGATCGACCGTCGGACCGCAGGAATACATGAGGATTTCTTCCGGATTGACAGGTTCGAAGAAATCCTTCTTCCTTGTAAGCGTATTGTAAATCCGCAGGGTCGTCTTTTCCCGATCGGCAAAAAGCTCTGTGCTGAGATAACGCTCGGCGCCATCGGGAAAAATGACGACGATCAACCCCTCATCCATTTCCTTTGCCTTTTCAAGGGCCACATGCATCGCGGCACCGGAGCTCATTCCGGCAGAGATCCCCTCCTCCCGGATGAGCCTCCTGGCCATGGAAAAGGCGTCCTCGTCCAGAATATTGATTTTTTCATCCAGGCGGTTCTTGTCGAATATGCCGGGCCGGTAGGACTCCTTCATATTCTTCAGCCCCTGGATCTTGTGCCGGAGATAGGGCTCAACGCCGATGATCCGGATGTCCGGATGATATTCTTTCAGCCGCTTGGAAATTCCCATGGCCGTGCCCGATGTCCCCAGCGCAGAGACAACCATGGTCACTTTTCCCTCCGTTTGCCGCCAGATCTCCTCGGCGGTTCCGTGATAGTGGGCCGCAATGTTATCTTCGTTGTTGAACTGGTCCGCCAGGAAGTACCGGTCCGGATTTTCCCGGATCAGGTTGTATGCCGCTTCAATGGCACCGTCGGTTCCCAAAGCAGCCGGCGTGAGGCGAAGCTCCGCCCCCATGGCCCGCAGGATTTTCTTCCGCTCCTCACTGGCCGATTCCGACATCATGAGAAGAAGCTTGTATCCTTTTATAGCGGCGATAAGAGCCAGGCCGATCCCCGTATTCCCGCTGGTCGCCTCAAGAATGGTCTTCTCCCGCGTCAGTTCCCCCCGTTTTTCGGCGCCTTCGATCATGTGAAGGGCGGTTCGGTCCTTGACGGACCCTCCGGGGTTGAAACTCTCCAGTTTCGCGTAGATCTTCACCCTGCCGAGGGAATTCAATCTGCGAATCTCCACCAGAGGCGTATTCCCGATCATGCTCAGAATGTCGTTGTCACGTTCCCGCATAAGATCCTGTCAAAAAAAATGGGGGCAGCGACCCCCATTCCTCAAAAATCAATCAAGGCTTCAGCTATCCAGTTTGGGAACAGAAATCTTGAAAAATTCTACGCCCGCTTCTTTCAGTGTATCTTCGTCTTCCTTCGTTGTGGTTCCCTTGATGTTCCGCCTTTCCTCTTCCCCCTTGTGGATCTTCATGGCCACTTCGGCGAACTTATCTCCAACATCGTCAAAATTCCTGTTCATGTATTCCTGGAAAAGCTGAACCGCCTTCAGCGGAGAAATTTCTTTCGATTTTCCCTGCCCGGCGTCCTTCATTTCTTTTCCCATGATGGAGATCGTTGAGGGAACCATCTCAACACCCGAACTCCCGCATATGGGACAGGTTATGAGTTTCCCGGATTTTTGAGCTTCATAGGCAGCCCGGTCATTGAACCACCCTTCGAACTTGTGATTTTTATCGCATTTCAGATCGTAGATAATCACGACTTGTTTTTCCTCCGATTCCAGTATGGCTTTCTTATACCACGACCCTTAGCGAAATTCAATGACTTCCCTCTCCGCCCATCCTCATGTTTCTTTGAGATCAGGACGTACTCCGTACATGAAAAACTCGCATCTTTTATGCCCTGGAATAAGCGGCCGATTCGGCTTCACGCGAAAAAATGTTGGACTTTTACGAATAAATTATATATTTACAAAGTGGTGTCGGGATGTGGCCCAGCCTGGTAGGGCACTGCGTTCGGGACGCAGGAGTCGCGCGTTCAAATCGCGCCATCCCGACCATTTTTTT
>CAYXFF010000201.1:0-3092 GCA_964464185.1 uncultured Syntrophaceae bacterium
TACGGGTTTTCGATCCTGCTCCTTTTGTCGATACTCATCGGGGCCGTGCTGGGAATCGTATTCGAGAAGGACGCGGTTCTCTTCAAGCCCTTCGGGGATATCTTTATCAATCTTCTTTTCACCGCCACCGTCCCCGTTGTTTTCTTTTCCATCTCCTCGGCTGTGGCCGGGATGCCGGACATCAAGCGTCTCGGGCGGGTCCTCGGCTGGATGCTTGTCATCTTTGTCGCGACCGGACTCATCGCTTCAATTGTCATGGTGATCGCGGTGACGGCCTTCCCGCCGGCGGCGGGGGTGAAGCTGAACCTCCAGGCGGCAGCCTCTCTGGAGCCCTTCAAGACCTCGGAAGAGATCGTCCGGGCCTTCGCGGTCCCCGATTTTATCGAACTCCTGGCAAAGAAGAACATGCTCGCCCTGATCCTTTTCTCGCTTCTTGTGGGGCTGGCCGCTTCCGGGGCGGGCGAAAAAGGAAAGGCCTTCCGTCTCTTCCTCGCGTCGGCCTTCGAGGTCATGATGAAAGTGATCGCTTACATCATGTTCTACGCCCCTGTCGGCCTCTGCGCCTACTTTGCCTATCTCGTGGGCGTCTTCGGCCCCGATCTTCTGGGATCCTATGTGAAGGTCGTCACGCTTTACTATCCCGTGGCGATCCTGTATTTTTTCATGGCTTTCACCGCCTATGCCTGGATCGCGGGAGGCGGTCAGACCGTGCGGACCTTCTGGGTAAACATTGTCCCTCCTTCCCTGACGGCTCTGGTCACGGGAAGCAGCGTGGCGACGATTCCTTCCAACCTCGAAGCGGCCGATAAAACCGGCATTCCGAGAGACATCAGTGAAGTCATCATTCCCATCGGCGCGACCATTCACATGGAAGGCTCCTGCCTTGCCGCCATAGTGAAAATCGCCTTCCTTTTCGGCATTTTCAACATGAATTTTTCCGGGGCGGAGACGATCCTGACGGCGGTGGGAATCGCGCTTCTGAGCGGAACGGTGATGTGCGGCATCCCCGGGGGCGGTTTCGTGGGCGAGATGCTGATCGTGACCCTTTACGGTTTTCCTCCCGAGGCCTTTGCCGTCATCACCATGATCGGGACCCTCGTGGACCCTCCGGCGACCATGGTGAACGCCGTCGGCGACAATGTCTCCAGCATGATGGTGGCGAGGGTGCTGGGCGGGAAGAATTGGAGGCAGGCCGGTCCCTCATAAAAAAACCCCGGCATGAGCCGGGGTTTTAATCGCTCGGGAACGCTTTATTTCTCAAGCAGCTTCATGGCTTTTCTGTTGTTCGCCGTTTGAATGACAAGGGTTCCCGTTTTTCCCTTTCCCGGGCTGCCGTAAAGGAAGATGATATTGATGCCCGCGTCTGAAATTTTCTTTGAAACTTTTTCAAGCTGGCCGACCCTGTTCGGCAGCTGCAGGAGAATCACGTCCTCCACGTGCACCTTGGCTCCCATCCGGGTGAGCACCTTTTTCGCCTTCGCGGGGTCATCGACAACCATCATGAAAAACCCGTAACCCCTCTCATAGGCGCATATGGATTCAATATTGACCTTCGCTGCCGCGACAGCCTCGGCAACGTCCGAAAGTAACCCAATCTTGTTGGGCAGGGAAAAAGTGAGCTGCTTCGATTTCAATGTTTTTGCCATTACCTCGCCCCTCCTTTGAAATGTTGGTCATGAAACCTGCCTTGCGGCATATCTGGCAGATTCACTTTATTAGATGTGTTAAATACACGTACCACATTTTGAGCAAAAGTCCAACTTCTTATCTGAACAACCAGGCAAAAGGCATCGGAATGTTTCTTTACGGTGGAAATCCTGTTTCTCCGATGCTAAAAAGTCATCAGGCGGAAGCGCCGTTTTTCTGATAAAGGAGGAGACAGAATGCAGATGATCGAAAAGATGAAGAACCTGGTCAGGGAGAAGGACACCTGCGTCCTTGCCACGGTATCGGAGGGAAATCCGCACTGCTCTCTCATGTCCTATGTCACGGACCCCGAATGCCGCGAAATTTACATGGTCACGCACAGGCAGACCAGGAAATACCGGAATCTCGCGGGGAACGCCTCCGTGAGCCTCCTCATCGATACCCGGGCGGGGGCCGGGAAAGAGGAGATCAAGGCCCTCACGGTGGGCGGTGTCTTCCAGAAGATCGAAGGGGCTGAGAAGCTGGAGCGGGTCCGAAAATCCCTTCTGGCGCGTCACCCCGGCCTCCGCGTCTTTCTCGAGGACCCCGGGGCGGAAATCTTCTCCGTCCGGGTGAAGTCCTTTCAGCTCCTGGAAGGGATCCGGGACGCCACCTACGTGGAAGTGGAGTGATTAGAAGCGGTATCCTAATGTCAGGGATGCGAAAACGCCGTCGTTCACGTCCAGGCGGTTCCTGGCGCGGTCGCCGTAGTCTTTCCCCTCGAAGTAGAAGCGGTCGAAGGAATACCCTCCCGAGAGATCCAGCGTCATCCCCTTGAAGAGATCCCACTGAATGCCCGCTGTCCCGCGCTTTTCATAATAAAAGAGGCGGTAGTCGTCATCGGTGCGGTCTCTGCGGAACCAGCTCTCATGCCGCCAGTCGAAAGCGGTGTATACTCTGACAGGCCCCGCGATCCTGTAAGTGACGCCGGCATGGACGGTCCGCACGGGGAGATAGAAAAAATCCAGGGTCAGACCGTTCGCCGGTTTCACTTCGAGCATGGCAAAGGGAATGCCGAGGATGAGCCGGTACCGGTCGTTGGGCTCGAACCAGTAGCCGAGGCTGGGAAAAGGTATGTTGTTCATGAATTCTCGGTTGTTGGAATAGGTGAGCAGAAAGAGCCAGGCGTTTTTATCGCCGTCGGGAATCCGGGTGAAGACGGTGGCCTGAAGCTCCGTCTCTTTGCTTCTTGCGAAAGGCTTGTCGCTTGCAGATCCAATGGACACGGAACCGCCTCCGATCCATCCGTTATCCAGCTTCCGGCGGTACAGGGTTCCGACGCGCATGTCCCAGAGCGTCCCGGGAAAGGCTTCGCCGGTCGTCGGCAGGACCGCGTCGGTTTTGACGTCGTGAGCGCGGACGTTCGCCGCCGCGGACCATTCGCTCCGGTCATCCTGCCGGATGGG
>CAYXFF010000202.1:0-1345 GCA_964464185.1 uncultured Syntrophaceae bacterium
GCTCTGAAATCTGTCATGGTGAGCTTGTCGAACCGCGCAGTGCAGCATGCAGACGCCGTCCCCGCGAAGGCGGGGATGGGCGTTTTTCAACAGCCTGTTAGAATTTAATATGCGGGGGGATTATGCACATGTCGATCTTGAGAACATTTGATCCAGAGGTTGCCGAGGCCATATTGCTGGAGACAAAGAGGCAGGCGGGAAAACTGGAACTCATTGCCTCGGAGAATTTTGTGAGCGAAGCCGTCCTCGAGGCCCAGGGATGCATCATGACCAACAAGTACGCGGAAGGGTATCCCGGAAAGCGCTACTATGGCGGCTGTGAGTTTGTGGACATCGTGGAGTCGCTGGCCATCGAGCGGGCGAAGAAACTTTTCGGAGCCGATCACGTGAACGTTCAGCCCCATTCGGGCACCCAGGCCAACATGGCCGTTTATTTCGCCGTGCTTCAGCCCGGCGACACGATCCTCGGCATGAACCTCTCCCACGGGGGCCATCTCTCCCACGGAAGCCCGGCCAACTTTTCCGGGAGGCTCTACAATGTGGTTTTCTACGGCGTGGACCGGAAGACGGAGACCATCGATTTCAATGAAGTGGAATCCCAGGCGAAGCAGCACAAACCCAAAATCATTGTCGTGGGGGCAAGCGCCTATCCGAGGACGATTAACTTCGAGCGATTCCGGCAGATCGCCGATCAGGTCGGAGCGGTGATCATGGCAGACATCGCCCACGTGGCCGGCCTTGTGGCATGCGGCCTTCACCCCTCGCCGATCCCGAATTGCGAGTTTGTCACCACCACCACCCACAAGACCCTGCGCGGTCCCCGCAGCGGCATGATCATGTGCAAGAACGATTTTGCCAAGACCCTTGACAGCCGCGTGTTTCCGGGAAGCCAGGGAGGCCCGCTGATGCATATCATCGCCGCGAAAGCCGTGGCGCTGAAAGAAGCGCTCAACGAAGATTTCAAGGTTTACCAGAACCAGATCGTGAAAAACGCCAGAGCCTTGGCTGAAACCCTCGCCATGGAAGGGTTCCGCCTTGTCTCCGGCGGTACGGACAATCACCTGATGCTGGTGGATCTCACAGACAAGGGAATTACCGGGAGGGATGCTCAGGAAAGCCTGGACCTGGCGGGAATCACCATCAACAAGAACGGGATTCCTTTTGATACGAAAAGCCCGATGGTGACGAGCGGCATCCGGATCGGAACGCCCGCTGTTACGACAAGGGGGATGAAGGAAGAGGAGATGAGAACCATCGCCCGACTGATCGCCCACGTCCTGAACGACATCAAGGACGATAAGCGCGTTGCCGAAGTGAGGGAGCAGGTGAGCGCCCTGTGCGACAA
>CAYXFF010000202.1:1445-3077 GCA_964464185.1 uncultured Syntrophaceae bacterium
ATGGCCAAGACCATCAGCAAACAGCAGTATGAGCGGCCGAGCTGGGATGAGTATTTCATGGACATCGTCAGGCTCGTCTCACGGCGGTCCACCTGCCTCAGGAGAAGCGTCGGGGCCGTTCTAGTGAAGGACAAGCGAATCCTTGCCACGGGCTACAACGGCGCCCCGAGCGGCCTGCGCCACTGCGTGGAAGTCGGCTGTCTCCGGGAGAAGATGAATATCTCCTCGGGGGAGCGTCATGAGCTCTGCCGGGGACTGCACGCGGAACAGAACGCGATCATTCAGTCCGCTCTTCACGGCGTGAGCCTGAAAGGGGCGACCCTTTACAGCACGAACCATCCCTGTGTCATCTGCGCGAAGATGATCATCAACGCAGGGATCGAGAGAGTCTATTACGGTGAAGGCTATCGGGACAAGATGGCGGAAGAGATGCTCGAAGAAGCGGGGGTCAAGGTGATCCGACTATGAAGTGTCCTTTTTGTGCCGGCGTGGAAAACAGGGTGATCGATTCAAGGATCAGCAAGGATGGCAATGCCATTCGGCGGAGGCGTGAGTGCGCCGAGTGCGGCAAGCGATTCACGACTTATGAGTTCGTGGAAGATGTCCTTCCCATGGTGGTGAAGAAGGACGGCCGCCGCGAGCCCTTCGACCGGAATAAAATCCTCATTGGAATCAAAAAAGCCTGCGAGAAGCGACCCATCAGCGTCGACGTCATGGAGGAGACCGCGGACAGGATCGAACAGGCCTGCCAGGAATTCCAGGCAAAAGAAATTCCCTCCTCGGTGATCGGAGAAAAGGTGATGTCGGAACTCCACGACCTGGATGAAGTGGCCTATGTGCGGTTTGCGTCGGTTTACCGGCAGTTCCGTGATGCGAATGAGTTCCTGGAAGAGCTGGAAGACCTGAAGAAGAGGAAAACGGAGAGCCGCAAGACCGGCAGGTAGCGGAACGGGCAAAAAATGTTCACGGGCATTATAGAAAAAATGGGTGTCGCAAGAGGGATGACCCGGAAGGGTGAGGATGCCCGCCTTGAAGTGGAGACCGGCCTGGACATGAAAGACGTCCGCGTGGGGGACAGCATTTCCGTGAACGGGGCGTGTCTCACCGTCGTCGCCCTGACGGGCCGGGGGTTCACGGCCGACGTGTCGGCGGAGACCCTTTCCAGGACGAACCTCGGAACCCTGAAGGCGGGCGACAGGCTCAATCTTGAGAAGTCTCTGCGGCTCAATGACTTTCTCGGCGGGCACATTGTGCTGGGTCACGTGGATTCTCTGGGAAAGATTTTCGAGAAAAAAACGAAGGCGAACTCCATCGTTTTCGGCGTGGAGGTGGATGAAGGGCTGGCTCGCTACATTGTGGAAAAAGGGTCCGTGGCCGTGGACGGTATCAGCCTGACCGTAAACGAGTGCAAAAGGAACCGTTTTTATGTTAATATCATTCCGCACACCGCCCGGGAAACGACGCTGGGATTCAAGAAGGCTGGTGACGCGGTGAATATCGAAACGGATATTCTGGGTAAATACGTGGAGAAGCTCCTGCAGCACGATCAGGGCCGGGAAGCCGGTGAACCCGGGAAGGGCCTTGACCTCAAGTTTCTGGCAGAGCAGGGATACATCAAATAAAAAAACGAAG
>CAYXFF010000203.1:0-3062 GCA_964464185.1 uncultured Syntrophaceae bacterium
CTGAAATATGAAGCGGTCACCAACACGGGGTCCCGCGCTCAATGAGTCACACGGGGAACGGCTACCGGGAATATTGTAGCCGGTCATAGCGTGGATGCCGTCCTGACGGGTCACATCGGCCGCAAGGCCTCAGCTCTCCTCAGATCCACGGGCATACGGATATACCTGGATGTATCAGGAAGGGTAGGAAAGGCCATCGATAATTTCAAGGCCGGCCAGTACACGGAAGGATAACGGAAAGATCGAGAGCTTCCGTTTTTCAACAGCCTGTTGTTGAAAGAGCCCCTCCCTTGCGGGGATGGGGCTCTTTTTATTTTTAATCAGACACGGCCTGTTCAGAAGGAGTGCTCTTTTCCGGGGAAGACGCCCGTCCGCACCTCTTCAACATACTGCTTCACCGCTTCCTTGATCTGTGAATTGAGGTTGGCGTATTTCTTCACGAATTTAGGTGTGAACTTTTCAAACATGCCGAGCATGTCATGGATTACCAGGACCTGCCCGTCGCAGTGAATGCCGCCGCCTATGCCGATGGTCGGAATGCCGATGGATTGGGTGATCCTTTCGGCGAGCTTTGCCGGAACGCATTCCAGAACTACCGAGAAGGCGCCTGCCTCCTCGAGGATTTTCGCGTCTTCGATGATACGCTGCGCCGCTGCGTCTTCCTTTCCCTGAACCTTGTAGCCGCCGAATTGATGCACCGATTGGGGCGTGAGACCGAGATGGGCCATGACGGGAATGCCCGAAGAGGCGATCCTGCGGGTCACCTCGGCGACCTCACGGCCGCCCTCCAGCTTCACGCCGTGCGCCCCGGCCTCCTGCATGAAACGGCCCGCGTTGCGGACGGCTTCCTCAACGGAGATCTGATAGGACATGAAGGGCATGTCTCCTATGACGAGGGCGCGTTTCACCGCTCTTGTGACGGCCTTGGTATGGCAGAGCATGTCTTCCATGGTCACGGGCAGGGTGCTGTCATAACCGAGAACCACCATGCCCAGGGAATCTCCAACAAGGAGAATGTCCACGCCGACTTCATCCAGGACGGCTGCCATGGAGTGGTCGTATGCCGTCAGCATGGTAATCTTCTCGCCTTTTCGTTTCATGTCGCGGATCACGGAGGTCGTGATCTTGTTCAACTTGACTTCCTTGCTCATTTCATCTTCCTCCTGTTGAAAAGCAATTTTATTTCCTGACCCCTTTCGCGGGATATCGTTCCCTTTTTCAAGGCTATATCGACGGTCAGCGAGCCCGTCCGGCAATAGAATTCGATCAATGCCTGAAGGTCTTCATGAAGGGCTGAAAGGTGCTTCTTCACCGTTCCGATGTCCCCGCGGGCGATGGGACCGGTGAGAGACTGTACCGTTCCCTTCGATTCGATATTTCTGATGGTTCCTTTCACAAGGGGCCAGAAGGCCCGTACAGCGTTATCGGAACTGAGCCCCAATGACATGTAAATCTCCTCCGCCGCGTGCATCAGAGTGACAAGATAATTCGAAGCCAGACACGCGGCGGCATGGTAGAGGGGCTTGTCTGCCTCGGAGACAAAAAAAGGATGACCTCCCATGTCCCGGACGAAACGAAGGGACCATTTTCTGATCCTATCGTCCACGGTAATCCCGAACGTGCTGCCGGGGATATTCTCGATCGCTCCTCGGGCGTCGGCGAATGACTGGATCGGATGGATGCTCCCGATATGAGCTCCGGCATCCCGGGCGGATTTCAGGAGATCGAGTCCTCCCGCGCCGCTCATGTGAATGACTTTCCTGCCTTTCAGTGGGGTGCCTTCTGAAATCGTGTCACACACGCTTTTGATGGCATCATCGCTGACCGTGATGAGAACGCAGCGGGCCTGAGAAGCAGCATCGGCGAGCCCGGAATAAATTTTTCCTCCCGTATAGGGAAGGGCCTTCCTGCAGGACTCCCTGGAACGTCCGGCAAGTGCGGTTATTTCATATCCTGCCGATCGCAGAAGAAACCCCACGGCCGTGCCCACCTTTCCGGGACCGAGAATAGCGATGGTGTCTTTCCTGCTTTTCTTCAAGAGTGTCATGACGAACCTTAATAAAAAAACAAAAGCCCTCCGGACCGGGTCCGGAGGGCAACAAAATACAGCTATGCTATACAGCATACTACCCTGTCCGTCTCAGTCCATGGATTCTGGATCCAAGCGGTAACGGTTTTTTAGCATGAGAAGCGGGATCAGTCAACACAAATAGTATGCTGGCCGTGTAAAAGAAAGAGGACAGGAATTTGAGAAAACGGCCGTCGCCTCTCATCTTTTTGTCCTTGATATTGAACGTATTAATTCTTATATTTAAGATATACGGTTTTACAAGGCGTGGGAAGATATGATTACTATGGATCTCATGGTTTTCGATTTTGACGGGACCCTTGTGGATACAGGCGAGGATATCGTAAGGGCGGTCAACTTTACGCTCCGGTCACTGGGCCTTCCGGAAAGACCCTATGGGGAAGCCATAGGTTTTATAGGGGACGGGGTTCAGAGGCTGCTGGAGAGATCTCTCGGAGAGGGAAAGAAGAAGCTTTATGCCGAGGCGCGAAATATTTTTTTAGCGTATTACGGAGATCACCTGCTCGATGCGACGCGCCTGTATACCGGTGTGGATGACGTCCTCAGGCATTTCGAAGGAAAAAGAAAATGGATCGTGACCAATAAGCTGTATGAATTCACGATAAGAATAGCAGGGGCTTTGCAGATTCACGGATATTTTGACGGCATTATAGGCAGGGACAGCACCCCCTACGTGAAGCCGGACGCCCGAATATTGGAAGGCCTGATGAAACAGCACGGGGTTTCGGGAGAACGAACGGTTATGATCGGCGATGGGGTGCACGATATGGGAATGGCCAGGAACGCCGGTGCATGGGGGTGCGCCTTTCTGAACGGGCTGGGTGACAGGAAGGGGCTCCTCCGTCAGCGTCCCGATTTCACCTGTGAAAATATCCTGGAACTGAAGACCCTTTTTTGCTGACGGTCGGGGTATTCCGGCTGAGCAGGAATTCAGAGAAATGGAAGACAAGAAAAGCCTCGGCATCTGCATCGG
>CAYXFF010000204.1:0-3019 GCA_964464185.1 uncultured Syntrophaceae bacterium
CTTTTCAGATTGCTCTGAGCCTGATTCAGGACCGCCTCGGCATCGGTGAGCCTGGCACGCGCCGTGTCATAATTGAGCCTCATGGACTCCCACTCCTTCTGGGAAACAACCCGTCTTTCGTAGAGCTGATCGTACCGTTCTTTATCCTGTTTCGCCTTCACCATGATATCCCTGGCGCTCGATACACCAGCCTGAGCCCTTGTCACATCCGCGGGGAACGTCTTGCTATTAATCTCCAGGACGGTTTTCATCTGGTTGAGGTTTCTTTCCGTTCTCGTCAGGTTCGCCTTCGCCTGGTCGACACCGGCCTGATACTCGGAAGCATCGAGCACGGCCAGGACCTGATCCTTCTTCACCGCATGGCCCTCGTCAACGAGCACCTGGACGACACGGCCCGCCACCTGGAACGAGAGTTCCGAGTTTGTCGATTCGATGGTTCCGGAGTAGAAGAGCTCTCCCGACGTGCTCTTCCACTGTCCGTAGTATACGAAAGCCCCCACCCCCAGGAGCAGAACCACGAATGCGATCACGATCATTCTCTTTTTCTTCAAGATGACCTCCGTCTTGATCCATGCCTGATATGGCCGGTTTCCTGAAGCGTTCCCCGCACGAAGATTTCAATAAACTCTTTCATCGCTCTGTCCAACTCGGTTTTTTTTATTCTTCGATCGGCGATGAATTCCTCCCGGTAAAAATAGGAAAAGAACATTCCGAGAAAGGCCCGCGCCGCGTATTCCGGGTCGACATCTCTCAGCATTCCTTTTCCGCGCAGCTCCCGGAAGTAGGACGCCAGGGTCTTGAACATGTCGTCCGTAAAAAGATAGAAGATTTCCCTGATTCGCGGCGACCGGTGCATCTCGCTCTGCACGATCCTCACCAGTTCCCGCCTCTGTTTCAAAATCCCCAGGAACCGCCCCGCGATCAGGAAAAGGGCATCCCGGTAATCCCGGTCCCGCAATTCCGGAAGAAGGCCTTTCAACGCCGGAAGAAAGCTGTACCAGCTGATCACCTCTTCAAAGAGCCTTTCCTTGGAGGAAAAATGCCGGAAGAGCGTGACCTCCGCAACGCAGGCACCAACGGCGATTTCCCTGGTCGTCGTCCCGAGATAACCCTTCCTCGAAAAGATTTTCAGGGCAGCCTCCAGAATCCTGTCTCTTGTCGTCGTTTCCTTTTTCATGTTAGTGTGTACTTACTAACATATCCGTTCCGGCCTGTCCAGAAAAAACAGGCCGATGGGAAACGCCCTTCGCCTTGCTTCAAGAACCTTGACAAAAAACGCGGACCCGCATAACGTTCGGGAAACCATTTTCTTTCGGTTGACGTATCTGAAGAATGGGAGACGGTTATGCAGGATAAAATATTCGAAGCGATCTACAAAAAAGTGGAAGAGGAGCCTTACGCGCGAAAGCTCGGTCTGAAACTGCTGAAGCTCGGCCCCGGATATTCGCTGGTTCGGATGGACTTCACGGAGGACATGGAAAACATCTTCGGCATGGCGCACGGCGGTGCAATCTTTTCGCTCATCGACGAGGCCTTCGAAACGGCTTCAAATTCTCACGGCACCGTCGCCGTCGCCCTGGGCCTCACGGTCAATTATATTGCGTCTCCGGCCCGGGGTGCCACGCTATACGCGGAAGCAAAGGAGATCAGCCGTTCCAGCCGGATCGGCACCTACGAAATCGAGGTCCGGGACGATGACAAGAACCTCATCGCCCGGTGCCAGACCATGGTGTACAGGAAAAAGGACAGGCTCCCCTTCCTCGATTAGCCGCAGAACCCCATGGTCTTAAGAAGCTTCAGGGTCGTCGGGGTCACGGGCATGCACTCAAGTTCGTCCGCCGCAACCCAGCGGGCATCTGCGGCATCATCGCCCGGGGTGATTTCGCCGCTCACATAATCAGCCCTGAGATCCACGATAATGTAGTGAAATTCAACGGCACCGCCGCCGTCGTGCTGAATGATGTCAAAGGTGTAAAAGGGATTGCCGGCACAAATGACGAGTCCGGTTTCTTCAAGGATTTCCCTCTCAGCGGCCTCCTGAAGGGTTTCACCCAGTTCCACGAGACCGCCGGGGATGGCCCACATCCCCCTGCCCGGCTGCCTGCCCCGCCTGACCAAGAGAACCCTGCCGTCTTTAATAACGACAGCCCCCACACCCACCCGGGGAATATGCGTATAGTCTTTTCCCGTCATGCTACGTCTTCCCGCTTTCCCCCGCCCCTTCGATATCAAATTCATGCCGTGTCACCCGCAGCGGTTCCGGCCCTGAATTGAAAACCTTTTCCACAAACGTGACTCTTCCCTCCCCATTCACAAGGAGAACCGTGGAGGAGCGCGTCCCGTAAACGGGACTCGTGATGAACAGAGAAGACAAAATGCGTTCCCATTCAAGGCCGACCCCCGTATGGGGGAGGCTGTCGTCGGGAGGGCGCGACCGGTCTGCCAGGACATGAAAGAGTTCTTCCGGATCGGGGTCTCCGCCGCCTGAGAGAATTTCCGCGAGTGCCCGCTTCCCCCGCTCAACCTTCGGCCATGCCGTGTCGAGGAGATGATTGCTCAAACCGTAGAGTCCCAGTGCCAGTCTCTGGAAGCCCTCACGGCGGTTCGAAAAATAGTAGAGATTCCCCGGCTCCCCCAGAACCAGACTGAAGCCGTTATAGCGGCCCGCTTCCTTATCCAGTTTCTCCAGATATTCCTCCGGAGTCTCCGCGCCGCGCAGATAACCGGCGACGAGAGCGCCCCGCGACGGTGCGTCCATTCTGTAAAAGCCCGGCTCGCGGTAATTGGTGATTGCCGCTATCCGGCCGGACCGGGTGACGCCGAACCAGGTGCCTCCGGCGACAAGATCTTTCCCGGCAAGCATCCCCGGCTCCTCGTCCCAAAAAGACGCGGGAGAGGAGGCCCTGTTGTAGAACTCGTCCCGGTTCGCAGCGATGACCAGAGGGTAACGAGGATGCTGCTTATGTGAGAAGAGAATCAGACACACGTGGGATGACCTATTTAAGGGAAATTAGCGCGG
>CAYXFF010000205.1:0-3014 GCA_964464185.1 uncultured Syntrophaceae bacterium
CCGTTGTCACCAACAACGAAACGGTATAAAGGCTGTTCATTTTGTCGATTATTGATAGAAATATGCGATGGTGATATCTTCACGCAAGGATGCACTCCCCCTTACCATGCAATCCCCTTTGCTTTTAAATGATTCTGCGCGGTTATCAGACCCAGTTTCGCTGCAACCTGGAAGTCCTTGATGGAACGACTCGTATCACCCAATGCTTCGTGAGCTTTTCCCCGACCGTTATATGCCGCCGCATATTGAGGATTTAATTGAATCGCCTTGTCATAATCTTCCAGCGCCCGGCGATAATCTTTGAGCTTCATGTACATAATTCCACGATAAAAATAGGCCCATATCAAACCAGGGTCCAGTTCAATCGCTTTCTTTATATCTTTTAATGCCTGATCGTGTTCTCCTTTCAAGAAATACGCCCATCCGCGGGCCAGATAAGCATCCGGGCATCTCGGATCAACATCGACAGCTTTCCTTGCATCCTGGAACGCCAGATCTATCATGCCCAGGTGGCGGTAGGCGCTCGCACGACTGGCATAGGCCACGGCCATTTTGGGATCCAGATCTACGGCCCTGTTGTCATCTTCAATACATTTTTTATAATCACGACGAAAAGCATGGACCTCCGCGCGCAAGACATAGGCCGATGCGAACCCTGGATCGAGTTCGATGGCCTTATTCGAATCCGCAAACACCTTTTCATAATCCTGTAACCTGAAGTGGATGTAACCGCGCATGGCGTAAGCCAACGCGAATTTTGGATCGAGTTCTATAGCCCTCGTGCAATCCTCAATTGCCCTGTGATGGTCGCCCAGTTTTGCATAAATACCCCCGCGAATGGCATGGGCCAACTCGCATTTTGGATTCTTCCGGACTGCTTTGTTCAGTTCCCGGAGAGCTTCCTGGTGCTTGCCGGATAGCGACAGTTCCCAACCATTCGTCACCAGATCATGGGCATGCATTTCTTCTATGTTTTCATTATATCTGGCTATTTTGACTCGATCTGTCCTTGCTGATTTCAGTTCCTCTTTCAATCTTTCGTTTTCTTTCAACAGCTCTGCAATTTTTTTCTGAACCTCCTCTAACTCTCTTGTTTGCAGATGTTTTTGTCTTAAAGTATCAATGATTTTTATAACATGCTCGGGGTCCGCAACAATCCTCGCTTTTAACCGGTACTTCAGATTATTCCCGTCCCAGTGCTCTTCAACCATCTGCACTCTGACGATGCCCGCGGTAAGCATGACGATCTTGTCCTTTGTGAGGCTGAAGTTTCTAACTTCTGTGTGGCTCTCAAGATACGTTCCAAGCTCTTCCAGCAAAAGCCTCTTGACCTGCTCCAGCGATACAGTCCTGCATGATATTTTGCTATCGACCTCGCTTGCCTGGTAAATATATTCCCTGAGGAATGTTTTCTCTGCTGCAAATGATGCCGCATGGAAAAAAAGGATTGCAAGCACTGCAATAAGGAATAAAATCTTGTTCATTGCGCGTACCCCAAAATATAAAACCCCGTTCTCTTCGGAGAAACGGGGTTTTGGTAATCACTCCATATCACCTTCACGCAGGGTTAAGGACTTTATAAAATTCACTTTCTCTTATTTATACATACGTTTTTTGACTATCACCATTTACAAAAGAAATCTACTTTAAAAAGGAGATTTCACCATATACGTTTTTCAGGAAGACATGCGTAACCTTGACGTCATACATCATCTGGTGTTACGGGTTAGATAAACGAATGCGCAAACGCTTCCCTCGTTATTCCCGCTTCTGATGGACTTCTTCTGTTATAGACGGTGTTCTTTGTTTTAATTATTTAAATTTGACGAATATTTCCACCGGCCCTTTCGGATCGAGCCCGATATACTTCGCCCTGACGGTGGTGCCGGGTTTCGTGGGAACCAGTTTCGTGATCGTTCCCAAGGAGAGCAGATCGCCTTTTTTCAGCTTTTTCCCGTCCGCCTTCAGGGCATCCTTGATCCAGAGGACCACGTTCAGGGGATGATCCAGAAGGTTGCTTCCTTTGCCTTCGATGGCCACATTCCCCTTCTCGTCCAGGATCTGAAGCGTAAAGTTTTTCAGCCGATCATTCCACTCCGGGGTCGCCTTGATCCGGATCGGTTTTCCCACAATGCCGTAGCGGGCGGCCACGTTGACGGCCACCAGTGCCGGACCGTTGATCTTAACGCTCTTGTCGAAGACCAGATCGGGCAATTCTATGAATGGAATGGCGGCGTCGATATATTTCAGCGTCTCCTCGGGCGTCTTTGCCTTGTTAATCTTCGCGCTGCCCACGCGGAGAATCAGGTCTCCTTCGCTCAGGGGGCGGGCACCGAAGTCTGCCGGGATTTCAGAACCGCTCTTCAGCAGCATTTTTTTCAGGAGTGTCCCGAGGACAGGCTCGGTCACGCTGAACGCCTTCTGCACGGCCGGGTTCGTGAGTCCCGCTTTGTACCCCACGACTTTTCCGTACTCCTTGCCGATCTTCGCTATGAATTGTTTCTGGATCTTGTAGGCCTGCTCCATCGACAGGGCCGGATCCAGCGCCTTAGCGGGGGTCTTGCTTAGGTAGTCCCCGGCCAGCGTCGAGGCCACATCCGCTGCCGATACATGACTCAAAAGCAGAAAAAAGGAAAAGACAATTGTGAAAACGGCAATCGAAAAACCCTTTTTTGTTCTGAATTGTCTCATGATGGTCCTCCTTTCAAATGGGTTGGTTCTGAGTTTCATGTAAGATCGAGCCCGGGTCAGGGTAAGTTTTCTTGCCAGAGCTCCGACCGTTTCTCTTGACGGACTTCCATGGCGACATCAGGTGGTCAGATTTTTCTTACAAATTTACGGGCAACCTGGCCGATCTGTCAATGGATATTTTCTTTTTTCAATGATATGCATTTTTCCTGGTGAGAAAGGGGAGCGGTCCTGCTCGGCTGAAACAAAAACAGGTTGTTGAAAAACTCCTTTTAACGCAGGCTGTTCAAAAGCCTGTCCCGTGCTTGATGCGGGATGCTTAGATG
>CAYXFF010000206.1:0-2980 GCA_964464185.1 uncultured Syntrophaceae bacterium
GTTGCGTCAGGAGGGTCCTTTCTGATCTTTTTACCTGAAAACAGCAGGAGGCCAGATGAAAGCCAGAAAAAAAGTCCTTGAGACCATATCCCCCGATGAGCTGCTGGCGGGAATGGGTGTCACGCCGGCGGATAACGAAGAAGGCCTGGATACGGCGGTTCCCTGGAAGAGCCAGATGGCGGGGGAGCAGATTAGAGCCGTTTTTCAATGGAAGCATTATCTCCAGTCCATCGGCGAACAGCCTTTTCTCTTTGGCCCTTTTTCTTTTGCAGCATACTGTCAGAAGAGCCTGCTGGATTATTTCGTCGCCGACCCCGTCAAGAAATACGCCATGCTTGCCGTGAGAACAAGGAAGAACCCGGACATGTTCGGCGAGGTGAACGCCTGGATCTACAAGAGCTATGCCCACATGCTCTATAATCTTTGCGGCAATTTCATAACCGACAACCGTTTCGATCGTGAAAAGGCCCTGCACATGGCCGCGACGCCCGAGGGACAGCAGTTTCTTAAACGTACGCTAGAGGAATTTGCCTTTCTGGAAACGAATTACAGTTCCCGGGGGCTTACACGTCTTCACGCCATGAAGGTTCTCCTGAAGTGTCTCCTGGTTCTCGTGACCGGAAAGCTGTTGGAGAAAGGCGACAATCCCTACTTGAGAATGAAAAGCGACGGTACGCCTGCCTCTTCCCTGGAGGACTATCTGGAGGAATGCCGCCTCCGCTTTGAGAACCTCTACCGGAGCGACGCCTTTGATGTCAGGGAATTCTCGGAAAGGGCCACGGGCGGCATGATCGGTTTTCTGCCCTTTGAAGTGATTGAAGAGGCCAGCATGCACTCCGTGACACTGCGCCGCTATCTCCCGCTTGGAGGGGTTCCGTCGAACGGGAAGGTCCTTTATCTGGCCTCTCCCCTGATCAACAAGTCGGAAATCTATGATCTCGCGGAGGGGAAATCCGTTGTGGAGGGAATGCTGAAAGAGGGCTTTGAGGTCTATCTCGTGGATCACGGAGACCCCGGTTTTGAAGAGTCGAAGCTAGCCCTTGATTTCTACGGCAAGACGATCCATGACAAGTACTTCGATATCCTCAACCGGCGTCATCCCGGCAGTGACATTTACGTCATGGGCTACTGCATGGGCGGCACGCTTCTTATGCCTTACCTGGCCAGGCGGGCCGAGGAGCGCAAGGCCCAGGGAAAACCCATGGATATCCGAAAGGTCGCGCTCATGGCGGCCCCGGTGAAATTTGACGATGGCGAGACCGGGATGGGCCCCATGCGGGAGGTCATCCGGAGTTCCTACGATCCGCTGGTCATGAGGGAGTTTTACGGCGATGTGAACGTTCCGGCCCAGGCCATTGAACTGGGGATGAATCTCATTCAGCCCGGCGTTCAGTTCCACATGGCCACCGGTTTTTACAGCCGCGCTCACATCCCCGGCGCGGTGCAGGACGCGGCGCCTTTCCTGTACTGGGTGACCCACGGCACGAAGTTTCCCGAACGCGCCCATGAGGAATGGGTGAAGAAAATATTCCTGGAGAATCAGATATACGAAGGGACCTTTTGCCTGCCCTCATCGGTCCGGGCGCTGGATGGGAAGCCGGTGGACATGAATGCCCTGAAGGAAGCCTGTGTCTCCATCTTCTGTTACAGGGGGGATCGGGATGCCATCGCGCCGCCGCAATCCTGCGTGGCCAGCGAGCTGTGGGGAAAGGTTTCAGACGGCAACATCACCTTGAGCCGCGGGGGCCTGAACCGCACCATCGAAAAACACGCGGGCCATATTTTCGTCGTGAGCAAGGTGCTCCTTGCGGAGTACCTGAAGCTTGTCTCAAACTTCTTTGATGGGAAACCGGAATAAACAAGGAAGAAACGTCACGGCGCTGAATTCCAGGTAAACCGCTCAGACGACGCCCCGATCAAGGCTGCGGTACTGGATGGCTTCCGAGACGTGGGAGGAGAGGATGTTTTCCTCCCCTTCGAGATCGGCGATGGTGCGGGCCACCTTGAGAATGCGCGTGTAGGCCCGGGCGCTCAGGCCCAGTTTGTCCATGGCCATTTCGAGGAGTTTCTGGGAATCTTCGCCGATCGTACAGGACGCCTTCAGCTGCCGTGACGACATGCGGGCGTTGCAAAGCGTGTCCTGTCCCTCGAAACGTCTTTCCTGTATCCTTCTTGCCCGATTGATCCTTTCCCTGACCTCGGCGGATGATTCGGAAGCCGTCCTCCCTGTCATTTCCCGGTAGCGGATGGCGGGGACTTCGATGTGGATGTCGATCCGGTCGAGGAGAGGTCCTGAGATCCTGCCGCGGTACTGCCGGATCTGCTGGGGGGTGCACCGGCAGGCCCGGTGGGGGTTGGTGTAATGGCCGCAGGGGCAGGGGTTCATGGCCGCGACCATCATGAAGCGGGCGGGAAAGACGGCCGTGACGGAAGACCGGGTGATGGCGACACGACCGTCTTCCAGCGGCTGCCTCAGGACCTCCAGTGCGTTTTTTCTGAACTCCGGAAGCTCATCCAGGAAAAGGACACCGTTGTGCGCGAGGCTGATCTCGCCGGGTCTGGGCACCTGTCCCCCGCCGACAAGCCCTATGTCGGAGATGGTGTGATGCGGGGTGCGGAAGGGCCGCGTGCTTATGAGCGGGTCTTTCCGGGTCAGGAGTCCCGCCACGGAAAAGATCTTGGTGGTCTCGATGGCTTCATCAAGGGTGAGATCGGGGAGAATCGTCGTGAGGCGCTGGGCAAGCATGGTCTTCCCGGAACCCGGCGGTCCCACCATGAGAATGTTGTGACCGCCTGCGGCGGCGACCTCCAGGGCGCGCTTTGCCTGATCCTGCCCGCGGATCTCGTTAAGGTCAAAGAGATACCGGAAACTTTCACTGAAGACTTCCGAGGGGGCTGTCCGCTTCGGCTCGATGGTGAGCCGGCCGCCGAAAAATTCCACCACGTCCGAAAGAAACTCAACGGGAATCACATCGACCGA
>CAYXFF010000207.1:0-2948 GCA_964464185.1 uncultured Syntrophaceae bacterium
AGCGATGAGCGTTGTGGTGTGTGCGCCATAATAAAAAACTCCTGCCAGGTTCAATATTCCTTAACAGGAGTTATCAGCCCTTCGGGCGGTTATCGGGTGAACTCCATCACCGTGAATAAACATTATCCGACACCGGTCATTTTTGTCAACCTCAATTAAATCTCAGCAGGTGTTCCTGACGCTCATCCCTGGACGACCCGCAGAAACTTCACCAGAATCAGAATGAACAGCACCACAATATAGACGCTCAGAAAATACAGGAGCACACGGGTGAATTTCGTCATTTTTACGCGCGGCATGGAATTCCCCTCAAATTTTGACCCGGGTCGCGATTCACTTCATGATATCGTTGTAATTGATGATCCCCAGGATGCGGTCCTGGGGGTCCACCACCGGAATCATGCGGTAGTGATACTTGGTGAACATTTCCGCCACATCCTCCTGAAGATCACTCTCTTCAGCAGCGACCACGGGCGAGATCATAATGTCCGCCATGCTCACGTGGTCCGCGGTGAGGACGAGTTCCCGGAGGTCCACGATGCCCAGGAGCGTCTTCCCGTCGCCGTTGACCACGTAGATATAGGAGATGCTTTCCGGTTCCCTGCCGGAATGCCTTAACTTCTCAAGCACGTCCCCGACGCGTTCCGTCTTGAGAACGGTCATGAAGTCGGACGACATGATATCTCCTGCCGTGACTTCCCTCTCCGACATGATGTCCCGCACACGATCGGCCTGCTCCGGGCTGAGCAGGGCCATGAGCTCCTCCACGTCGTCATGGGGCAGGACCGAAAAAAGACCGATCAGCTGAGGGACGGTCATCTCGGACAGGATGTTGCGGGCCCTTTCCGCGCGCAGACTCGCGATGATCTGGCGCTGTGCCCGCGGCTCGGCATCCACCAGGGTCTCAGCCGCTTTTTCCGAATCGAGGGCTGAAAAGAGGGCCTGCTGTTCCTCGCCGGGCAGCTCCTCGAGAACATCCGCCAGATCCTCGCTGGGAAGTTCCAGCATCTGTTTGCGGGTCACCGACAGCGTCACTTTATCCGTGATGACCGCGTCCTCCACGGAGAAGGGCTGAACGTATTTCCAGGAGATGAGATTGTCCTTGATCCAGCGTTTCTTGCCCATTCCGAGACGGCGGAAAAATCCGCCCATGGAGATATCCACATGGACCAGAAGCAGGTGCCCCCTCGTTTCCAGGAGGTGAACATCGTTTACCACTTCGCTTCTCCGGCCGTCGATGTCGAGAATGGTCCTTCCCATCAGATGCTTGTCCAGGAGGATCCAGCCCGGCTGATCCACGAAGGGCGGGAAAACGTCACCCGTTTCAGGAGGAAGAACAAACACGGCGTCGTCTTCGATCTTTGCGACCCTTTCCCAGGGGACGAATTCCGTGGGTTTCCCCCAGCCGTGCTCGATGTAAATCCCCACGGCCTCCGGATAGGGTTCTGACAGGGTGAATACAAGATCCGTCAGTTTCCCGATGCGGTTTTTAATCTTTCCCTTGCAGACCGGTTTCTTGCTCAAATCCGAGAAATAGATGAATCGGTAGTTGCCGATGCCACGGGGAATATCCACCATTCTTGATTTAGAGTTGAAACGTTCAGCCATTGCTTACCTCCGAAGACATCAGTCAAAAAGACCGGGAAACAGCGTACCCACACCCATCAGCGTGGACATGATAACGACAAATACGATGATCGCGCCGTTGATGAAATTCTGCCGTCCCGTGTTGACGTATTCGCCCATAAAGGATTTATCGTTCAGCAGCAGAATCAGGAAGATCAGGGACGACGGGAGAAGCGTCACCGCGACCACCTGGACAAACATGGTGATTGTGACCAGCGGCGCACCGGGGATCAGGACCACGGCCCCGGAAGTGAAAAGCATAAAAAGGTAGATGAAATAGAACCAGGGTGCTTCCTTGACCCTCTGATTCAGAGAATGGGCCCAGCCGAAAACCTCCCCCACGGCCCAGGAGGTCGAGAGGGAGATGCAGAGGGCTCCGAGGAACCCGGCATCAAAAAGTCCTATGGCGAAAAGCGTGCGGGCCAGGTCGCCCTGTCCTGCCGGCATGAGCGGCACCAGCGCCTCGGCGGTCTGCCTCGCATCTTCGATGAAAATCGGAGGCACGTGGTAATAGAATACCGCGCCCGTGGTGATGATGATGAAGACGGCGACCAGACACGTCAGCATGGACCCGAAGAAGGTGTCCATCTTTCCGAATTTGATGTCGTGAATGTCGAGCCCCTTGTCCACTACCGCGCTCTGCTGGAAAAAAATCTGCCACGGCGTGATGGTGGTGCCGATGTTGGCGAGGATGAAAAAAATCATTTCCCCCGAGAGTCCGCCAGGCATGTCGGGGCGATAGAAGCCTCTAAAAACTTCATCCCATTCCGGAGCAGAGGGCGTGGTCATGGCCCAGAAGGCCGCTGGAATATAGACCAGGTTAAACAGGCAGAAAAAGAGCGTCACTTTTTCAAAGGTCCAATATTTTCCTGTGAGAACCACGGCGAATAAAACAGCCGTCACGGCGATGAACGTCAGCCAGGGAGGCACGCCGAAGAGACTCATGGCAGCCGTCATCCCGATATACTCCGTGACGAGGGTCAGCCAGTTGATGACAGCGAGGTCAATGAGGGAAAACCAGCCCCAGAAAGGCCCGAAGCCTTCGAAGATAACCTCGGCGTGTCCGCGCTTGGTCACGGCGCCCAGCCGCACCGTCATCTCCTGAACGAAGTAAGCCATCGGGAAAAGGATGAAGAAAATCCAGAGGAGTGAAAACCCGTATTTGGATCCCGTGACGGCATAGGTGGAAATTCCGCCGGCATCGTTATCCGCCACCATGACGATGATTCCCGGCCCGAGCACCGACAGGAAAATGATGAACTGCCGGCGCGCGCGATTCATGATGTGAATGCTCTTGCTGATCCAGTACATGGCGAATCTGT
>CAYXFF010000208.1:0-2941 GCA_964464185.1 uncultured Syntrophaceae bacterium
TGTGCAGTTCGACGATGTCTTTGTCCTTGAGGACATAGCCGCGCTCCACCTTCTGCCCGTCGAATTTCGCGGATCCCCAAATCCTCGCGAACTTGAGCCTGCTTAGAAAATCCTTGTGGATATGTTCCGCGAACTCCATCACCGTGCAGCCTGAATGGATCGTGAAAGGCATGGTCAGGTTCGGCTCCTTCCCCGGCGGCTTGGAGTAGATCCGG
Organism: uncultured Syntrophaceae bacterium; assembly: GCA_964464185.1. Lineage (GTDB taxonomy): Bacteria > Desulfobacterota > Syntrophia > Syntrophales > UBA4778 > UBA4054. The sequence continues at coordinate 216 of CAYXFF010000208.1, forward strand.
ATGATCCCCGTCACGTCATAGATCGCCCTTTTGAGTTCTTCCAGATTCTCCTTCCGCAGGATGGACAGGGAAACCAGAGGAAGCATCCCGCTCCAGCGCTCCCGAAACCCTTGAAAATTTTCCCCCGCCCCGGTGAGATCGCTCTTGTTGGCGGCGATCAGCGCCCTCTTGCGGATGCCCTTGTGATCTTCAGGCCCTTTCGCGGTGACGTGGATGTTCCAGCGTCCGATCTGCTCAAGGATCAGTTCCATCTGCGTCTCCGGTTCATCGCTCAGATCCAGGACAATCAAAAAGGCGTCTGTATTCCTGAGGATTCCCGATACCCAGCCGTCCGTGGACTCGTTTGCGATGGCGGGAAGATCGACAAGCTGGATCTGGATGTTCTCGAAGGGCATCATTCCGGAAAGCGGGAGGAGCGTTGTGAGCGGGTAATCCGCTATGACGGGCGCGGCATTCGTGAGGCTGGCAAGGATGGATGATTTCCCCGAGTTCGGAAAACCCACAAGGGCGACCTGCGCCGCCCCTTCCCTCTGAACATTGTAAAGGCTGTCCCTTCCCCCTTTTTTCGTTCTTCTCAGGGCAATGGCCTCCTTGTTGAGCTGGGAGGCCCGTTTCCTCAGGTCGGCCCGAAGCTTGTCCGTCCCCTTGTGTTTCGGAACGCTGGCGATGAGGTCCTCAAGGGCCGCGAGCTTTTCAGCCATTGTGGAGGCCTGCTTGAACTTCTTTTCGGCCTCAAAATATTCGGGCGGAAGATTGGCTGGCATATTTCATCACTGCTCTTTAGCCGGGTTACTTCGCAAAGATCATTTTCAATGAAATAAAAAGGAGCGCCACGCCGAAAATCCTCTCCAGGACCACGTTGGAAAGGCTGGTGGCAAATCTTGCGCCGATGAGGCCGCCGATGAAAAAACCCGCGCAGATGAGAGCCGCCACTTTCAGGTCCACGTACCCCTGGCCGTAATAGGTCCAGGCGGCCAGGATCCCGATGGGGGGGACCAGCAATGCCAGGGTCGTGCCCTGAGCCAGGTGTTGAGACATTCCGAAAAGAAACACCAGCGCCGGGACGATGATGGTCCCGCCGCCGATGCCTATGAGACCGCTCAGGACACCGGCAACAAGTCCCAGCAGCACCAGGAAAAAGGGGTGGGTCATTTTCAGTTCTCCCTTCCTGTACAGGATTCTGTAAAAGCATCGCTGCCTCTTCCGCCTCAGGCGGACTCCCCTCAATAACGCAACGACGCGATGACGCTACGAACATACAAGACGCGTCGCGGAACTAAAATCCCGCCTCTTTTAAATTCGCCACGATGACGGTGATGCACTTCTCCGGATGCAGGTATTTCCTGGCGACGCGCAGCACGTCCTCCCGGGTCACGGTTCCGACGAGAAACGGATATTGATCCGGGTAATTCAGGCCCAACCCATAGTATTCCACCTGTCCGAGGAAACGGGCGAGTTTCTCCTGGGTGTCCATCCGCATGGGAAAACTTCCGATCAGGTATTTTTTCGCCCCTTCCAGCTCTTTCCTTTTAACGAATTTCCTGCGGATCTTCTTCATCTCTTTCAAGGCCGTCCCCATGGCCTTGCCGGCCGAGGCATTCCGGGTCTGGAGGGCGATCTGGAAGGAGCCGGGATATTTCCGGGGATCGAAATAGCTCGCCACGGAGTAGGCGAGACCCCGCTTGTTGCGGATCTCCTCAAAGAGCCGCGCCGCAAAACCACCGCCTCCCAGGATATAGTTCATCACCGAGAGCGCGTAGTAGTCCGGGTTTGAACGGCTGACCCCTTCGTGGCCGATGATGATGCTGGCCTGCGTGACGGGACGGTTGATCGTCACTGTTTTCGGGCCCCCGGCAAAGGCGGTCCTGAAGCGAAGGGTCAGAACCGTCCCCGCCTTCCAGGTTTCGAGGCGGGGGAGAATCCTTGTCTTCACCTCGGCGGGCGTGATGTCCCCGACGACGACAAGAATGGCGTTGTTCGGATGGTAATTGTCCCTGTAAAACCGTTCGATGGAATCCCTGGATATGCGGGGCAGCGACTCTACGGTCCCTTCCACAGGATGGCCGTAGGGACTCAAAAAAAGTTCTTTATGGAAGGCCTTCTCCGCCACATCATCGGGCTGGTCTTCCGCGGAACGGATCGCTGCCAGCGTCTTGTCAATTTCCCGCCGGATTTCCTCTTTTGGAAAGACAGGCTGCGTGAGCACGTCCATGAAGAGATCCAGACCCCTGTCCATGTCTTTCTTCAGGACCTTGAGGTTCAGGGTCGCGTAGTCCATTCCCGCGGAGGATGTGAGGAACGCCCCCAGGAAATCAGTCTCCCGATTAATCTCCGGCGCGCTCCTCCTCGAGGTGCCCAGAAGGAGCCCCCGGGCGGCGAGGCGCGCGAGACCCTCCTCGCCCGGAGGATCCTTCCGCGAACCGGAATTCATGAGAAGCTGGATCGTCACGAAGGGCAGCGAATGCTCCTCCGCGACCAGGAGAACCAGCTGATTGGGAAGAACCGTCCTCTCAACGGAAGGCATGGCGGCAGCGGGCGCCGCCGGAATGAGCAATGCAATCAGACAAAACCACGTCAGGCAACGGGAACCACGTTTCGAGAATGCGAAAAGATGGAAGTTGCGAAGTTGAGACGTTAAGAAGTTGAGAGAAAGACGAGGAACAGAAAGGCATGGGCTGACGTGCATGCGGGTAGGGAAGCCTTCAGGCTTCCTGAGTTTAGAAGTT
>CAYXFF010000209.1:0-2907 GCA_964464185.1 uncultured Syntrophaceae bacterium
TCAATGACATCGAAATATGTAAAAATCAGTAATAACCATTTGAAATGTGGAAAGCTCAGAAAAAGGGGCCTCCTTATTTCTTGAAAGCCTCATGCTACAAGATCTGTAATAATAATTCGTCAATTTGCACTACCCGTCAACTGGAAGGACGCCCAATAGTAAGGATGGGGATATTTTTTCTTCGTGTCCAGCTGAGCTCGTCTCAGGGCCTCGCGCTTGTTCGTTTCCTTGAGGGCAGAATAAAACTCCGTCATGAGGTGCGATGTCGCAAGGTCGTCCACCTTCCATAGGCTGGCTATGATGGAATTGCTTCCCGCGTAGAGAAATCCCCGCGTCAGACCCACGATGTCGTCGCCGTTGGTGATCTTCCCGAGACCCGTTTCACAGGCGCTCAGGGTGACAAGATCCGCATCGATTCTCATGGAATAAAGCTTGTCCACCGTCAGCCGGCCGTCGTTTTCCGCATCCCCGGCCAAGAGCAGGGCCGACTTCAGCGGGGCTTCTGAGTCGAATTGACCGTGGGTCGCAAAATGAATGTAGTGAAAGCCGTCCCCGTATTTCCGGAAGGCCGATTCTGTCGCCTCCCTGCGCAGCAGGACCCTGGATTGGGGTCGTGAGCGGGCGACGGCTTGGGCCTCCTGTTGGGCGTAAGCCAGATCGAGACGGGGATCCCCCAGGTCGGGGTTTCCGAAGGCGAGGATGTCCGCCTGCTTCAAAGCCTTCTTCGCACGCAGGTACTTGATCACGCTTGCGCTCGGCAGCATGCGGAGGCTGTAGCGTTCGATCAGGTAATCCCGGCCGTCATTCAGCGCGTTGAAGGGAAGGTAATGCAGGGCGCCGTGGGGCACGATGATGAGGTTGCGCTTGTTCAGGTCGCCCTGGAGCGGCAGGATCAGGCGCTGATAGAGGCTCTGTTCCAGGGAAAGATCGCCGCCAGAGGCCGGATTTTCCACCAGGATCCGGAATTGCCGGATATCGTCCACCAGTTTGCCCCTCTCGAGGCGGATGGATTTCAGTCCCTCCCGGGTCAGGACGAAGGCATAGAGATCCTTGTCGCTGTAATAGTATTCAATGAGCGCTTCGTCGGATGGGATGAGAGACTGCAGCTCCCGGACCGACAGGGCCGTCACGCTGACCAGGGAGGCAAGCTCCGGCGAACGGTCCTGCAACTGCTGTTTTGCCGTGATCATGAGGCCGCGCGTTTTTGATTTCTCCACCGTCTGGTCCTGGGCGATAACCTCCGCCTCCGCCGTTTTGCTCGACTCCAATAATTCCCTCACCTGCCGTTCACCCCCCGTCTTGACGGAAAAGTCCTGCTTGGTCGCCAGAAGATCGACGAGGGCCCGGGACTTGGAACGCTCCACATACTCAAAGGCCTCCGTATGCCGGCCGTCGGCGAAGAGGGCCCCGATCAGGCGGCCGTAAACCGTCTGCTTGTCTCCGACAAAGCCGATCTTGCTGGCCTCGGTATTGATGGTGGAGCGCTGCATCTCGATGATGTCCACCGCGCGCCTGTAACAGTCGATCGCTTCCTTGCGGTCACCCTCAGCATCGGCGATCTTTCCACGGTCGAAGAGGATCATCCAGTAGAGATCCACGTTGTCCTTTGTCCGTGACTCCTTCAGGAGGTTGTCGTAACCTGTCTTCGCTTCCTTGATGTTGCCCGTTTCGTAAAGGCTCTTGTTCAGGATGTAGGCTTTGGGAAGCTGCTGATAGGCGAAGACGTTGTCGTCCGCCGGCATGGCCCCAGTCATGATGGTTGCGGCAGTTGCAAAACCACGGAACCAGCCGATGCTTTCGTCCTCCCGGATATAATCCAGGCTCTTCTGAAAGTCCCCCAGGGCCATGTAGATCCGGGAAAGACCGTTCAACTTATCCGTCGTCAGGAAGGTGAATGGGTAATGGGTTCCGATATTCTCCAGAAGTCCGGCACATTCCTTCGCCTTTTCGCGGTTGCCGCTGAGAGCATGGGACAGACCTAGGATGCCGAGGGCAAAAATCCTCATGGACCGGGAGAGGTCCTTTTTCTCGACGATGTCATAGGCCCTCTGGGCCTCCCGGACGGCCCTCTTGTAATCACCCATATCGAGATAGGCCTCCGCCCTCATAATGGGAGGATAGGCCGAGAAATCATATAAAGTGACCTTGTAATCCCCCTCGGCCACGTTCCTGTCGAACTGGTCGAGACAGGGGAATAGTTTATTATACTTCTTCAGGCGACCGTAGGCATAGCACAAATACATCAACTTCCCCGACTTTGCGGTCGAGAGATCGCCGCCGATCTTGGCTTCCATGTAAGTCTCGAGCTCAGCGTAGCGACCGGCAGGCAATAATTGATCCTCTTTAGGAACCATAAGGCCTGCACAGCCGGAAACGAGAATCACCAGCAGACCCGTGACAAAAAGTTTCACGCCCTTGATATGCATCCGTCCTGCCATAGGCCACCTGCCTGAAAAATTTGGTTTATTCAGAGGATTTATCTGCGGATGGTTATAAGGCTACCATAAAGGGCAGGGATCTATCTATCCTTTTTAATATCAGCCGGCACGCTGCCCCCTGTTAGTGGCCTAAGCAAATAAGCCCGTGCGAAAGGGCAAAGGTGATCTGCTCCTGCGTAAACTTCTTCTTCCTGGCAGAACCCTCCTTCAATAGGATCTCTCTTATGCCAGAAAAGCAACTTAAAAACTGGATCAGTTTTCGGAGAGAAGGTCAATTATTTATTCTTGGAATTTGATTGTTCCCGACGGAAATGTTGTACAGGTATTCATGATTAGGAAAACAATATTACAAGAAGACAGGGTGCGGATGCACCTGCTACTGTTGACGGCTATTTTAAGATTAAAGATGACGATTACAGCTTACTATAAGGAAGAGGGGTAAGGACATGGTACTCTCGATCTGTTAAAG
>CAYXFF010000210.1:0-2856 GCA_964464185.1 uncultured Syntrophaceae bacterium
GTTCAGAAAGGAGGGCTATTATGGACAAAATTCTCAGAATAAACATGGGGACAGAGGGCGGCCCAAAAGTGAATGTTTTTCCACTGGGGGAATATGCCGGACTGGGGGGCCGGGGTATGACCTCATCTGTTGTCTCAAAAGAAGTGCCCCCGCTGTGCCACCCGTTGAGCGAGGATAACAAACTCGTTATCGCACCGGGTATGTTGAGTGGGACGGCCGCCGCCCAGTCGGGGCGAATTTCCGTGGGCTGTAAAAGCCCGCTGACAGGCACCATCAAAGAGTCCAACTCAGGGGGTCAAGCTGCCCAGGTGCTGGCGAGACTTGGCTATGCAGCAATTATCCTTGAGGGAAAACCTAAAGACAATACCCTTTACAAGGTCTTTATCAACAGGGAAGGCGTGAAGATAACTCCTGACAACAGCCTTAAGATGCTGGGCAATTACGACCTGGTGGATCGGATGAAAAAGGAGTTTGGCGACAAGATTGCCTGCATCTCTATCGGACCGGCAGGTGAGATGAAAATGTCCGCGGCATCCGTGGCTTTTACCGACATGGAGCTGCGGCCTACACGCCATGCAGGGCGCGGCGGAAGCGGTGCGGTGATGGGTTCCAAGGGAGTGAAGGCTATTGTCCTCGATGATACAGGTCTTAAGAATCGAGTGCCCAAAGATCCGGAGAAATTAGCGACGGCAAATAAGGCATGGGTTGAAGGACTCAGGAAACATCCCGTTACCGGCGAGGGGCTTCCCGCTTTCGGAACGAATATACTGGCGAATATCATCAACGAAGCAGGCGGATACCCTACCCATAACTTTCTCTGGGGCCGCTTCTTGGGAACCTCCAAGATCAGCGGGGAGACGGAGGCTGAATTGGAAAAGACACGCGGCGGCAATCCCACGCACGGCTGCCACCGGGGGTGTGTCATCCAGTGTTCAGGCATTTATATGGACAAAGACGGTCACTACCTGACGAAGCAGCCGGAATATGAAACAGTCTGGGCCCACGGTGCAAACTGCGGGATCGATGACCTGGACGCTATCGCCATGCTGGATCGCCTTGACGACGACTACGGCTTGGATACCATCGAGATGGGAGCGACCATCGGAGTAGCCATGGAGGCGGGCCTGGCTAAGTTCGGTGACGCCGAAGCGGCCATCGGTTTCATCAAGGAAGTCGGCAAAGGAACTCACCTGGGCCGGATCCTTGGGAATGGAGCTGCCGTCACCGGTAAAGTATTCGGCGTTGAAAGAGTCCCCGTAGTGAAGGGTCAGGCCTTGCCGGCGTATGATCCGCGAGCCATTCAGGGTATCGGGGTAACGTATGCCACCAGTACCATGGGTGCCGATCATACGGCAGGATATGCCATCGCTACAAACATCCTCAAGGTGGGCGGTTTCGTGGATCCGCTCAAGCCGGAAGGGCAAATCGAACTTTCCCGCAACCTCCAGATCGCCACGGCGGCTGTAGATTGTACAGGCATGTGTCTCTTTATCGCCTTTGCGGTGCTGGATCAGCCGGAGACATTCCAGGCACTGCTGGATTTGCTTAATGCCTTTTACGGCCTGAACCTGACCGCGAATGATGTAACGGAACTGGGCAAGACAGTACTTAAGATGGAGCGGGACTTCAATGCCCGGGCCGGTTTCACGAAAGAGCATGACCGGCTGCCCGAGTTCTTCAAGAAAGAACTCCTTCCACCCCATAACATCGCGTTCCAGGTAAAGGATGAGGATCTGGACAGGGTATTCGACTGGTAGTACAAAGTATTGCGCGTGAATTTGGCGGGGGTGGCCTGACGTCGGCCACCCCGTTCATTTATCCGCTTGTATCATGTCATGCCGGACACGAAGCGGCATCCCCATCTGGATTCGCACGGGAGCCTGCCCCCGAACATATTCGTCGGAAGCGAAAAGGTATCATAAGATGAAAGGTATTTCTCAAAATGCCCCCGTCACACATATATGTCTAATGCTTGACGCCGGCCTTATCCCCGTTTTTTTTCAGCTTCTCCAGACGGGATTCCGGGTCGCGGGAAACGTGGGATGCAGCGTGAGAGCGTTTCTGTGCGAACAACACGGTGTAGCTCCTGAATATCTGGAAAAGAGGATTCAGACGATCTTCCTGAACAATAAACCGGTCGACAACGTGGACACGGCGATAGTCGGGGATGGGGCAACCCTGTCCCTTTCCGCGGCCATGCCGGGATTGGTCGGTGCGGTGATGCGGAGGGGCGGCTACTATGCCGCCATGCGTGATCAGATATCTTACAGGGAAGAAACGACATCCGCCGCAATGCAGCCAGGCAAAGTTTTTGTTAAACTTTTCAATCTACCGTTACGTGAGCTTGGCCCGATATTTCTGGAACGCGGTATCCTGACAGACGGAGTAAATCTGAAAGACGTTCTAACCGCTCATGCGGATGATTTCAGGAAAGGCTGCAGGTCAGCCCTTGTAGACGGCCGGAATTTCGATCCGGACCAATTGCGGGAAATGGATTTGCAGACCGGGGAAATTTTTTTACAGATAAAAACGTCTTAGCCTCCGGCAACCGGCGGGAAAACCCCTACCCTGTCGCCTTCTTTCAAAATTTCCTCGCCTTTTGCGTGCACGCCGTTCAGGAATATCACCTTGACTTTATCAAGAGGAACGTCCAGCCGCTTGAGGATTTCCACGATGGTGGTTCCATCAGCTGTCTCCATTACTCGATGGCCGTGGCTGCTGGTTTTATCCGGCATGTACCGGGCGAGCGAGGCGAACAAATTCATTTCGATTTTCATTTTTTACCCTGTAAAATAACACTGCGTTACAGATTGCCTGACAACACGTGTTGGATGCCGCGTCACATGCGGCATGACA
>CAYXFF010000211.1:0-1638 GCA_964464185.1 uncultured Syntrophaceae bacterium
TTCTTAACTTTCCACTGTGCAGTTATTCCGGGCCACACGTTCGAAGGGATCCTGACGGTAGTATTCATGCAAAACACGATAAAGGTCCGGTGCATGCTCCATCATTAACCGCGGCTGATCGAAGAATTGCTCTGTAGCGACAGCGAAAAATTCCGCTTCGCTCGTCGCACCGTAGGCATTGAGAAAAGATTTCTTGCCCCGTTCGGCGTCATGTTTGAGACGCAGATATTCACGTGAACATGTCCGGACCCAGTCATCGTATTCAGCCCGGTCTCGTAGCGGGGGCGTGCCATCGGCCACGCCATTGAGCATGTCCAGTTTGTGGGCGAATTCGTGATAAATAACGTTGTGACCGGACTCAGGATGGCGACCGCCGCGCAGGGCTGCATCCCAGATAATAATTACCGGTCCCTGCCGGAACGCCTGCCCGATAATGGGATGCTCAAGCTCCACCGGTGCGAATGTGTTTTCAAAGAAACCGGGCTTGCGTTGAGGCGGAATAACAGTCGAGGGGTAGACGATGATGGATTCAACATTTTGGTAGTAGTTGTGGGGCAGGCCCAGCAGAAGCAGACAAGCCTGAGCGGAGATCGTCACGCGGATTTCGTCGGTAAGTTCCAGTCCACCGGCTCCTTCCCAATATTTTTCGGCGATAAACACCTGGATCAGTGCACGCAGATGAGCGCGCTCGGCATCTTCCAGCATGCAGTAGTGGGCAACATTACGGCGGATTATGTCTTCCCATGCGGAAGGGAAAGGAGTTTTGGTGAGCTTTTTTCGACGATGACCAATAAACCAGTGAAACATTGAAATTTCCTGTGTCCCTGCTCAATCCCAAAATTCAAATTCTTGCAATTGCACCGTAAAAAAAGGTCTCCCCAATTCCGGGGAGTTCCTTAAATAGATGTTTCAATATCGATTATAGCTTGCGAACATTTTCGGCAGCCGGACCCTTAGCACCTTCATCGCCCCGTTGAGCCGACCGCTATGCCTTGCTAATCCGAAGCACGGGTTTGATGGTGTCGCCGCGTCTGGAGTCGGCTATGGCTTTGTTGATGTCACTGAAGGCATAGAATTTCTCAAGCTGGTCAAAGGGAAATTGCCCTTTCTGGTACAGCTCGATCAGCTTAGGGATAAACTGCTGCGGCACGGCATCGCCCTGGATGATGCCGAGGGTTCTCCGCCCTTCTGATAGAGCCATGCCTTTTTCACCGGTAAGAAGCGCCACAGTGCCATGCGGATTCAAGATGTCAATGGCGAGTTGATGCATTTTCGGGCTGCCCGTGGTTTCCACCACATAATCAACACCGCTACCTGTAATATCGGTGATGCGGGTGACGATGTCCTGACGGCGATTGTCGATCATATGGGTGGCTCCCAACTTCAGGGCAAGTTTGAGCCGCTTGGGTTTAAGATCGACGCCGATTATCGGATCAGCATGGACGAGATGCGCCGCCATGACTGCAGACAGACCGACCGCACCCGTTCCGAAAATGGCGATGCTTTTACCATCCGAAACCTTAAGCGAATTCATCACCGTACCGGCCCCGGTCTGCAGACCACAGCCCAGGGGAGCCAGCACCTCCAGCGGCAGATCTTTGGAAACATTGACAAGGTTTCGTTCCGTAACCAGGGAGT
>CAYXFF010000211.1:1738-2846 GCA_964464185.1 uncultured Syntrophaceae bacterium
TTTCCCACTCGCTCTACCAGGCCCGCGCCCTCGTGACCCAGCACCACTGCCTTGTCAGTCTCATCCCAATCATCACAGAAGGAGATATCCGTATGGCATATGCCTGAGGCGACGAGGCGTACCAGGACTTCGTTATCTTGAGGACCTTCCATCTCGAGAGACTCGATCTTCAAAGGGCCGCCTCTCTTGCGCAGAACAGCCGCCTGTATCTTGTAACGTTCCACATCGGAAGAATGATTCATTGTTCATTTCCTTGTGTCACAAAACTGATATTTCAAGACCCTAAACCGATATCGTGTCCCTGAAATTCGGTATTTGCTTAGATCGTCTTCAGCACCAATTTGTCCAAATCAAAGCGCGGTCTTGCCTTGGGTGACTGATCAGGGTGGCCCACAGGCAGAAGCACTACTGGGTAGATTCTCTCGTCCAGCGCCAGATACTCCCTTACCTTATCGCGATCAAACCTTCCAAGCCAGCAACTACCCAGACCCAGATCAACGGCCTTAAGAACGATGTGCTCTGTAGCAATCGCCACATTCATGGAAAGATAGGCCTTAACCGCTTCCTCGTCCATGATAGGGCTGTTGGTGGTTGATGCATCATTCATATCTATATCTACCCCTTCGAACGCGCCTTCCATCATCAGTTCTCCGATACGTCGATCTCTTGTTGTTATGGCCCTTAAATCAGCGCAGCATACAAAAATAACCGATGCCTTGACAATAAACTTATAGGGCGTACACCGGCCAAGGGCCTCTTTGGCGGAAGGTGATTGAGCGACGATGAATCGCGCGGGCTGGAGGTTTGATCCCGAAGGGGCGAGCCGCGCAGCATCCAGAAGCAGGCGGACAGTATCAGCCGAAATATCCTCCCCCCTGAATTTACGAATGCTTCTCCGTGAAGCGATAACATCTGATAATTCCACTGTGGCACCTCCATCGAAGTATTATTAAGTTTAACTCTACAATTTCCTTTTGGGCATGTCAAATGAGGAGGAAGCAGCCCACCTGTTACATAGTCGGAAAATGCATTGTCAAGACTTTGCATCTTTCGACCAGGATTCAATAAGCTTCTCAGTAAGTCCAACCTGAAGCTTTGTATTTGCAAA
>CAYXFF010000212.1:0-2816 GCA_964464185.1 uncultured Syntrophaceae bacterium
GTCAAACCGGAGACCTCATCATCACCGGCCCCACGGGTACGAACGTCATGGATATCACCCTGTTGCTCATCGGAAAGGAGGGTTCATGATAGCGAAACAGAGGTTTTCCACAGCGCTCAGGGATCATGTGAGGACGAATATCGAACAGCTTGGATACGCGGATATCGTGATCGGCGTTCCCTGCTACTACAGCGGTTCCACCGTCCAGCACGTTGTGAAGATCATTCTGAAGGGCCTCGAAAAGCATTACCGTGATTCCAAGGCGGTCATCATGGTTTCCGACGGAGGCTCAACGGACGACACACGGGACCTTGCCCGCGCCATTGATACGAACTCCTATAACATCGAAAAGATCGTGACGGTCTATCGAGGGCTTCCCGGAAAGGGTACCGGGCTGCGTGCGGTCTTCGAGGTGGCGCAGTTTCTGAAGGCAAAGGCGACGGCCGTTTTTGACTCCGATCTCATCTCCATCACGCCGGAATGGATCAAGAACACCCTGGAGCCGATTTTCAAGGGCTATGACTATGTCGCGCCCGATTACAACCGCTATAAACTGGACGGCACCATCACCAACACCATCGCCTATAATCTGACCCGCGCCCTTTACGGGTATAAAATCAGGCAGCCCATCGGCGGAGATTTCGGCCTGTCCCTTCCCCTGATCAAGTATTACCTCGACCAGGACGTCTGGGAGTCGGACGTGGCAAAGTTCGGAATCGATATCTGGATGACCACCACGGCCATTGTGGGGGGATTCAAAATCTGCCAGGCGAAACTGGGGGTAAAAATTCACGGAGAAAAAGATCCCTCGGCGGATCTGGGTCCCATGTTTCGTCAGGTCGTTGGCACCACGTTCCAGTTGATGGAACGCTATGAGGACTACTGGCGAAAAGTCCGGGGATCCAAAGATGTTCCGTCTTTCGGACCCTATATCGGGCAGGAGCCCGTTCCTTTCGAAATCGACCAGGACAATTTGATCGAATATTTCAAGGTCGGGTTCAACAACTTCGGGGGGATCTGGGAAAAATTCATTGAAAAAAAAGATTACAAAACAGTCAAGCAGCTGGCCAGAAGCACCAACAGAGAAGAATTCTCTCTGCCCATCGAAAGCTGGGTGAGAATTGTCTACCGGTACGTGGATGCTTTCCACGCAACCCCCCGGCAGCGTTTCAAGGTCCTGGACACCATGATCCCCTTGTATTATGGTCGGGTGGCCTCCCTGGTCAATGAATTGAAGGATAAAAACCAGGAGCAGGCCGAACATCACTTCGAAAAACAGGCCCGGGAATTTGAAGAGAGAAAGGATTACCTGCTGAAAATATGGAAGACGGGAGAATACCATGGCTGATTTTTTCCAGAACGGTGTGATCGGTACATTGCAGAAATTGAGAGAAAGGCCTCTCGAAGAACTGGAGTCCGAGCTGAAGTCGATTTCAAAACGGAGGAAAATGGCTCTTCTGCTTCCCGCGCTCTTTTCCGAATTTGAAACGCCCTCCATGCCCCGGATCATCGAGGAACTCCGGGGCATAGACTACCTTCAAAACATTGTTCTTTCCCTTGACCGGGCCAACGAAAAACAGTTCAGGGAAGCCCGGGAAAAGATGTCCGTTCTTCCGGCGGATGTGAAAATCGTCTGGCACGACGGACCGAAGATGCAGAAGCTCTATAAAGAATTAAGGAAAAATGACTTTAATTTGAGCATGCCGGGCAAGGGAAGATCCGTCTGGATGACGATGGGTTACATTCTGTCTCACAGAGACATCTATGCCATTGCCCTGCACGATTGCGACATCGTCAATTACAGGAGGGAAATCGTGTCAAGGCTTTTTTATCCCGTCGTTCACCCGGCCATGGACTTTGAATTCAGCAAGGGGTACTACGCGAGGGTGACGGACAAACTCTACGGGCGGGTCACCCGGCTCTTTTACACGCCCCTGATCAGGACCTTGAAACGCATCCTCGGATATAACCCGTTCCTGGAATTTCTGGACAGTTTCCGTTACGCCCTCTCGGGAGAATTCGCCCTCATCAGCCCCCTGGCCAGGGGCATCCGGATCTCCCCCACCTGGGGTCTTGAGGTCTCCCTCCTGAGCGAGGTTTACCAGAATACGACGGTAAAGCGCGTCTGCCAGGTTGAAATCATCGAGACCTATGAACACAAGCACCAGATCCTGGAAAAAGATAAGCCCACTGAGGGATTGATCCGCATGGCAAACGATATCGCCAAGGCCCTCTTCCGGCTTCTGAACCAGGATGGCATTGTCATGAGCCAATCCTTCTTCAGGACCCTCTGTTCGGCCTACCTGCTGGAATCCCAAGTGGCCATCGAAAAATACCACGCCTTATCCCTCTTGAATGGCTTGAAATATGACAGACACGGCGAGATCGAGGCGGTGGAAGCCTTCACGGGCGCTCTCTGCAGGGCGATGAAAGATTTTGTGAAAAACCCCGTGGGCATTCCCATGATGCCCTCCTGGGTGCGGGTGGAAGCGGCCATTCCTGATTTTTCGGATAAGATTTGTGAGGCCGTTGAACTGGACAATCGTTAGATATCCAAGAAGACGCGCTTGCAACCATGTCGTTTGGTATGAGATGGACCCGCGAAGGATGGTGAAAAGGGGATAATGCCGGAAGCGGCGGAAGGGCAATGAAAGACGATCCTCTCTTAAGCATGTCTCTGGATGTGATCCGGGATTGCGTCGTCGCCAACGGCGCCGTCGTGGCGGCCAACAGCGACCGCCCCGATTATCCCCGCCATGTCCAGAACTACCGCTATGTCTGGCCGAGAGATGCCGCCTTCATGTGTGTCGCCGCCC
>CAYXFF010000213.1:0-1211 GCA_964464185.1 uncultured Syntrophaceae bacterium
CCTGTCGATCTGGCGATCCTGACGATTCCCAATGAGTACGTGGAAGAGGCGATCAGGGCCTGCGGCGAAAAGGGCGTGCGCGGCATGACCCTCATTACCGCCGGTTTCGGCGAAGCGATAGAAGGCGGCAGGGACAGGGAAATAGCCATGGCGGAACTGGCGCGTTCCTACGGGACGCGTCTCTTGGGGCCCAACGTGAGCGGCACGTTCAATCTCCACGCGGACTTCAATGCCTCGGCATCTCCTGTCGGGCACCTCTATCCCACTTCTCTGGCTGCCGTCTGCCAGGGGGGATATGCCTTCTATGATCTGCTCGCCCTGGGTTTTCCCCTTCGAATGGGGGTGGGTCAGTTCGTCCATACGGGAAACGAATGCGATCTCACCGTGACGGATTTTCTGGAGCATTTCGGCGCCGATCCCGAGGTTAAAGGCGTGATCATGTACCTGGAGACCATCCGTGACGGGGACCGCTTTCTGGAAGTGGCGCGACGCGTGACGAAGGAAAAACCCGTGATCGTCTACAAGGCGGGAAAAACAACTGATGCCGCCCGGGCGGCGAGCAGCCATACGGGAGCGCTGGCCGGAAGCAAGGAGATATTCGAGGGGGTGCTCCGTCAGGCGGGGCTCATCATTTCGCCCAACATGGAACTCCTGCTGCCGCTCGGTCATGCGATGATAGAAAAACCGCCCATGCGGGGAACGCGTGTGGGAATCGTCACCATCGGCGGTTCCTGGGGCGTGACCCTGGCCGACGCCCTGGGGGATGAGGACCTCTCCGTTCCCGAGCTGAGTTTCGGATTGCAGGAGAAATTAAGAGCGCTGGGAATGCCGGAGCGGGCGTCTACGAAAAACCCCGTCGATGTCGGCGCCGCCGGTCTGATCGCCCTGGCGGGTAAGCGCAATGAACTGGGACGCCTGATGCTCGACTCCGGTGAGGTGGACGCCTTGATTCTCCATGGCATGGGAAGAGTGGGAATGCTGACCGCAGAGACGCCAGACGAGATGAAACAATTCTTTGAGTTTGAGAAGATGAGCATCCGGGACTTTTCCGGACTGGAAAAGGAAACGGGCAAGCCCGTCTTTATCGGCACCCACTTCAGCATCTGGGAAAGCCAGGTCGTCTGCGACCTCAACAAAGAAGGGATAAGAGTATACAACCGCCTGGACGAGATCGCCCAGATTCTCTCGCGGATGCACGCCGCCTATCGGCG
>CAYXFF010000213.1:1311-2809 GCA_964464185.1 uncultured Syntrophaceae bacterium
TGATAATTCTTCATTGACAATGCGGACGTAATTATGTACGCTTCACGAAAAGGTGAGAATGATGACGACATTGACGGCAACCGAAGCACGGGCGAAACTTTACAAGCTGTTGGATCAGGCGGCATCCTCCCACGAGCCTGTCCAGATTACCGGGAAGCGGGGCAATGCGGTCCTCATCGCTGAGGAGGATTGGCGCGCGATTCAGGAGACGCTCTATCTCCTTTCGATTCCCGGGATGAGGGAGTCCATCCGCAAGGGGCTCAAGACGCCTGTTGAGAAGTGCAGCAAGGGAGTCAAATGGTGAACTGGACCCTTGTGTTCACCAGGCAAGCCCAAAGGGATGCAAAAAAGATCGCTGCATCAGGCTTCCAAAAAGGGGCAGAGGATTTGCTGGGAATTTTGAAGAAAGATCCATTCCAGACTCCTCCGCCTTTTGAAAAGTTGGTGGGGGATCTCTCTGGGGCTTATTCACGCCGAATAAATATTCAGCACCGCCTCGTCTATCAAGTTCTTAAAGACATCAAGACCGTTAAAATCATCCGCATGTGGACTCACTACGAATAGTTGGAGGATTCTAATGAAAAAGAAGATTGGAATCGTTGCGGCCGTTGTCATTGCGATCCTCGCCCTTATCTATTTCGCTTTTCCCGGCGCGGTCTACAAGATGGCGATCTATGCCGGGTACAAGGCCGCCGGCCTCTCGGAAAAAAGCGTCCAGGTCGATGATCACCGCATTGTCTATCTTGAAGGCGGCAGGGGACCGACGGTTCTCCTGCTCCATGGCTACAGCGCGGACAGGAACAACTGGATTCGTTTTGCCAGATATCTGACCCCGAAGTACCATGTGGTCATCCCCGATCTCGCGGGCTTTGGAGAGAGTTCCCGGCTGCCGGGATCAGCGTACGACATCGAGAGCCAGGTGAAGCGTCTCGACCGCTTCACCGAAACGCTGAAGCTGGCCATATTCCATGTGGCGGGAAATTCCATGGGCGGCCAGATCGCGGGCGTGTATGCCGCCGCCCACCCTCAAAAGGTCCTGAGCCTGGGTCTCTTCGCCCCCGGAGGAATTCAGAGTCCGGAAAAAAGCGAGCTTTGGAAAATGCTGGAGAAGGGAACCAACCCCCTGCTGATCAGCAGCCCCGATGATTTCGATCGGATGCTCAAGATGGTTTTCGTGAAGGTGCCGCCCATGCCCTATCCCGTCAAGAAGGCGGCGATAGAACAGGCCATCCGGAACCGGTCCTTCAACGAGAAAATCGCGGGGGACTTGAGGAACAAGCCGCTTGCCCTTGAGCCGTTCCTCCCCCGGATCAAGGCACCCACGCTGATCCTCTGGGGCGACAGGGACAACCTCCTCCACGTCTCCAGCGTCCCCATTCTTGAGAAAGCCATCCGGAACCACCAGACCGTGATCATGAAGGACTGCGGACACGTGCCGATGATGGAAAGACCGCGGGAGACAGCCGATCACTATCTGAAGTTTTTGAAAGGGCTGAAG
>CAYXFF010000214.1:0-2789 GCA_964464185.1 uncultured Syntrophaceae bacterium
AAGGCATCATCCAGGAACATGGCGGAACGATTCATATGGAAAACAATGACATGGGGGGGGGCATCCTTCATCGTTGAATTGCCGTTTGACCACCCATGAAGAAGGATGGCTTCGAAATATGTTGTCATTCCCGCGGAGGCGGGAATCCAGAGAGTGCAAAAATAATTGAAAATACTATAAGATTCCGGATCAAGTCCGGAATGATAAAAAAAGGTATGGTTCATGCAATATATATCGGGGAGTTGTCATGTGGCACTTAGCTTATAAGCGACGATAAAGACCGGTTCTAATCATTAAATCATGCCGTTGCGTTCCGGGACATACTTGACATGCTGGAACGGATTCCGTATAGGTATGGAAATATTTCCATAGAAACGATTCCATATTTTTTGACCTGATTGGAGAATCCATGACCTCACGCACCCTTTTGTACTTCCCCATTGTTCATAGCCAATTGGATATGGGGGCCCTTAGCGAGCCAGTCAAAAAGGTAACCCTTCAGAAGCTTGGCGAGCGGGTTTGGCGGCGGAAGGTCAATCTTGTCAAACGTTTCTGGTCTGATGTGGAAAGCATTCTCAATAAACTTTCCCTTTCTTATGCTCAAACCCGCGTTTACCAAGATGGCCTGCCCGTTTGCGGCAAGGAGTTGGATATTGTTACGGAACTGGCAAAGAAGGGGAGCCCGAATCACCAGATCCTGGTCCGCCTGATGGAAAAAGGGGCGACGGTCATGGGCACGGAATCCGCGGAACTGCTGATCGAAGAATATCATCTCATCAAAAGGATTCTCGAAACCGGGGATGTCAAAGACGCTATCGCGATCGAAGTCAGGCAGAAAGCGGCAAGCGACCTTCTCCTCAAAAAACGGGATGAATTTATAGCGGCAAGGATCGACCAGACCCTGCAAGCGGGGGAGACGGGCGTCCTTTTTCTGGGCCTGCTGCACAACCCTGCCGTCCTCCTGCCGGAAGATATTCATGTTCATTATCCCCTTAACCGGCCTATGACGACTTCGCATAAAGTCGTTATTCCCGCGCAGGCGGGAATCGAGAGAGCACAAAAATGATTTAAATACTGGCTTCCGGGTCAAGCCCGGAATGACAGAAAATGGGTATTTGAGAATTTCAGCGAGTTCATCATCCCGATAAAGGGGAAAACAATATGCCTGAGCGTAAATCGCGCGTCCTGGTGGTCGATGATGAAGAAGAAATCCGTAAGATCCTGAGCCGCATCCTGGAAAAGGAAGGTTTCGAGATCATCACGGCCTCGGATGGCGAGCAGGAGATGCAGAAGATCTGTTTCGATACCCCTGATGCCGTACTTCTTGACGTTCGCATGCCGGGTCTCAACGGCATGGAGGTCCTCAAAAAAATCAAGGCGATAGATGACAATCTTCCGGTAGTGCTGGTTACGGCGTATGCGGAGACTCACCAAGCCGTGGAAGCGATGAAGGAAGGGGCCTATGATTATCTTGCCAAGCCTTTCGACAACAACGAGGTCGTCTGGATTACCAGCCGAGCCTTGGCGGAAGGTCAATTGAGAATAAATCTCAAATCCATCAACGACTGCTATCGGGGGAATTTCGGCCTTATTGAAAATATGGGACCAAGCGACAAGATTAGCCGGCTTGCGGCCGATGTCCACCGGGTGGCGAAATCAGATTTCTCCGTGGTCATCATGGGGGAAACAGGTACGGGAAAAGAACTTATCGCCAGGGCCATTCACGGGGACAGCGCCCGGGCGGCGGCGCCCTTCATGGCAGTGGATTGCGGCGCCATCCCGGAGAACCTCCTGGAGAGCGAACTGTTTGGCCATGAAAAGGGATCGTTTACCGGGGCGGAGCGACAGAAATTAGGCAGGTTCGAGCTGGCGCACGGCGGCACCCTCTTTATGGACGAGATCGGGAATATGCCCGCCGGCTCCCAGGCGAAATTCCTCCGGGTGATCCAGGACCGGAAACTCTACCGGGTGGGGGGAACCAAACCGGTGAACGTGGATATCCGGCTCATTGTGGCTACCAATCAGGATCTTCAGGAGATGGCGCACGGCGGTATATTTCGAAAGGACCTTTATTATCGCCTGAACGAGTTTACGATCCGTATCCCCGCCCTCCGGGAAAGAAAGGAAGATATCCCTTATTTGGCCAAGCGTTTTCTGGATCTGGCCAATATCGAACTGAAAAAGTTGGTAACCGGCTTCTCGGACGAGGCGGTGGAGGCGTTGATGTCCTACAGCTGGCCGGGAAATGTCCGCCAGCTCCGCTCGGTGATCCGGCGGGCGGCCTTGGTGGCCAGGGAGACGATCACCGAAAAGGATCTCAACATCAAGCGGGCCTCGGTACCGGGAATGGCCTTTTCCCCGAAGGTTCAGGGGACGCCCTGGAAAAATGCTTCCCTGAGCGAGATTGTCCAGCAGAGCGTCCTGGCGGTTGAGAAAGAGGTGCTCACGGAAGTGCTTAAATTTACCGGCGGCAACAAGGCCAGGGCGGCTAGGCTGTTGCAGGTCGATTACAAGACCATGCACACGAAGGCAAAAAAGTTCGGCATTCAGCAAAACGGAGGGAACAATGACTACGAAACGTAAGTCAGGTGGTAAGAAGACCGACGAAGATCAAAGCGACATCGGGGGCGGAATTTTCAGCAGTTTGTCGGGATTCATCAATAATTTGGGTGATCTGGCCGAGGCGGGGGAGCGCCTTTCCCGGAAACGGGCGGCCGGCCAGGGCCGGGGGGATAAAGAGCGCGCCGCCGGGGAAAAGGCGGGGGGAGAGAACCGTTTCAGCCGCATTC
>CAYXFF010000215.1:0-2768 GCA_964464185.1 uncultured Syntrophaceae bacterium
ATGCCTTCGATGAAGGCGACAATCTTTTCCAGGGGTGTTCCGGGACCGAAGACTTCCGCGATGCCCGCTTCCTTGAGCGGCGCGATCTCATCGGGAGGAACCGTCCCGCCCAAAACGACGGTGATATCCCCGGCTCCCCTGGCGCGGAGCAGCTTCACCACCTCCGGCGCGAGAATCATGTGGTTGCCGGAAAGAGAGCTCAGGCCCACCACATCGGCATCTTCCTGAATGGCCGACTGCACGATGCCTTCTGGCAGCTGATTCCCCAGGTAAATGACCTCCATCCCCGCGTCGCGCAGGGCCCGGGCGACGATGATGCTTCCTCTCCAGTGGGCATCCATTCCGAGACGCGCCATCACGACGCGCTTGTTTTTTGCCATTTTCTCTCTCCTTATCAAAAAAGCGGCGGATTCCAGACGCCGTAATGCTGCTTGAGCACTCCCGAGATCTCCCCTTCCGTCACGTAACTCTTGACCCCATCCACGAGAAGCTCCATGAGGTTGTCCCCCTGGTCGCAGGCGCGCCCGAGATCGCCAAGCACCTTTTCCACCTTCTGGGCGCTCCGCTCCTTCTTGATCCTCTCCAGCTTCTTCTCCTGAACGGCGAGCGTCTCGGGATTCCTGAAGATCTCGAAGGGAAGTTCTTCGTTTTCAAGCCGGTAACAGTTGACACCGACGATGGGCATCCCGCCCGCTTCCACCGCCTTCTGGTATTCATAGGCCGTGTTCGCGATCTCCTGATGGATCCAGCCCTGCTTGACGGCCTTCACGAGGCCGCCCAGCCTGTCGATCTCCTCGATCATCGCCTCGATCCGGGCCTCCAGCTGGTTCGTCAGGGACTCCACGAAATAAGAGCCGCCCAGAGGGTCGATGGTGTGGGTCACATGCGTTTCGAGCTGGAGGATCTGCTGCGTTCTGAGGGCTGTGAGTGATGAGAGCTCCGTGGGCGTGCAGAGCGCCTCGTCGTAGGAATCCACGTGGACGGACTGCGCCCCGCCAAGCACCGCGGACAGGGCCTGATAGGCCGCCCGCGAAACATTGTTCAGGGGCTGCTGCGCCGTGAGGGAGACCCCCGCCGTCTGAACGTGAAACCGGAACATGAGGTCCCGCGGGTTCTTCGCGCCGAAGCGGTTTTTCATGATCTTTGACCAGAGCCTCCGGGCGGCCCGGTATTTCGCGATCTCTTCAAAGAAATCACTGTGGGCGGAAAGGAAAAAACTCAGCCGGGCGGCGAAGCTTTCCAAGGGAAGCCCCCTTCTCAGCAATTCTTCCGTGCAGGCGATGGCGTTCGCCATGACAAAGGCCACCTCCTGAACCGCCGTGCATCCCGATTCCCGGTAGTTGTAACCGGCGTAGCTCACCGGATTCCACCGGGGGGCGTGCCGGGTGCAGAATTCAATGGCGTCGCAGCTCAGCTTGAAAGAATATTCGGGAGGAAGAACACCCGGGGCGATCGTGACCACCGTCTCAAGGAGGAAATCGTTCTGGCTCGTGCCGGCAAGGGCATTGATCGGAATGCTGCGGTTCTGGGCGTTGCCGAAATACATGGATTGGACGGAGATATTACAGATCGGCTGGCAGGTCACGAGAGACGTGCTCACCTGATCGATGGGAATTCCATCAAAGAGGATCCGCATGTCATCAATGGTGTCGATGGCGACACCGCCCCGGCCCGCGTCGGCCCGGGCGAAGGGGTCGGTGGAATCGTACCCCCGAAGCGTCGGGTAATCGAAGACGCCGTTGATTCCCGTGGCCCCCTGTTCGAGAAGAAACTTGTAGCGCTTGTTCGTCTCCTCGGGAGGACCAAAGCCGGCCAGCTGCCTCTGCGTCCAGGTGCGGCCCCGGTACATGGTCGGGTAGACCCCGCGGATAAAGGGCTCCAGGCCCGGGAATCCCAGATCCCGCAGATAATCCATGGGAGCCACATCTTCCGGCGTGTAGAGGGCTTCCACGGGTATGCCGGAAAGAGTCTTGAACTCTTTATCGAGTTCCTTCTGCTTCGAGTAGCAGTCCTCTTGCCACCCCGCCTTTTCCCGCCGGATCTTCTCGACAGAATCCGTCCTGAAGACCTTCGCCATTGACGCCTGACCTCCTTGAATGATTAACAGGCTTTGAGGACCACTTTACCCCGACCGCCCGATAAAATCCATCACAATTCGGTCTTGAGAATCGCACGATTGACGCCGGAAATGATTTTCGGCTTTTCGCCGCGGTATCGGAGATGCGCTTGATTTTTTCCCGGTATCGTATTCCTGTTGCGTCATTCCGCTTTCTGTTATAAATATTTACACGGTTTGAGCAAGGCACTTCATGTTTTCAGTCCTGGGGAGGCCATTTGACTACGGGGAAACAGCCGCCGGACGAGCATCGTTTGAACTTCTTCAAGAAAAACGTTCTCGTCCCAACCGCTTACTGGCTTATCCGGCTCTACCTTTCAACGATCAGGATCAGGGTCATCAACGAAGAGGCCCTGATCAGCCATATAGAAAAAGGCGGGAAAGCCATCGTCTCTATCTGGCATCAGCGCTTTTTCGGCGTCATCGGCTACGCGAAAAGGTTCAGCATCTACGAACCCTCCGCCATCATCAGCAGGAGCAGGGACGGCGAACTGATCGCGCAGGTCGCTATCCGTTCCGGTTTCCGCCCGATCCGGGGATCAAGCTCACGGGGAGGTCGGGAAGCCCTGGCCGCCATCGTGGAAGACCTGGCTGCAAACTCGACGGCGGTCCATGGCGTCGATGGTCCCAGGGGCCCCAAGGGCGTGGTCAA
>CAYXFF010000216.1:0-2761 GCA_964464185.1 uncultured Syntrophaceae bacterium
AAAACGATGCCAACTATCTCCAAGGAAATAACCCATGTTCAAAAATATTACCGTCCATAAGAACCCTCCCGCATAGGCAAAGAGGGCAAAGATACGATAAGGCATACGGGAGATACCAGCGAGGATTGCCGTCAAATGTCTCACTCCTGGAATAAAATAACCGATACAGAGTGCTGATTTCCCATACCGTCTATAAAATTGTTCTGCACTCCGAAAATGCTCCGGGTTGATATGAATTTTCTCAGAATATTTCCTGAGAAATAACTTGTTGGAAAGCCTTCCAATAAAATAACCGATAGTAATGCCGCATGAAGTCCCAATAAAAGCAACTATCATGGCGAGTGAATAGTTCAGTTTGCCTTGAAAGACCAAAAAACCCACAAAGACCATCAGGGTTTCGTCTGGGATGGGCAAGCCCAATATGCCGAGTCCCAGCGAGAAAAATATTCCCCAATAACTATATTGAGCTATGTGCAGCAATAAGGAATGCATTGAACCCAACGAATCGTTCTTTTGTTTCTAATAGGTTTTGTCGTTTATTCTCTCTTCCAATTCCTTTCCCAACTTGAGATCATTGGACTGTTTGCTTAATCTAATAAGTTTGCCCCGAACCAGATCGACGTGCTCCTGAAGCTTATAGACCTCGCCAAAGAAGGTCAAAGGAACAGAGATTCTATTGATCGATGCCTCAATCTGGTTAATCTTTTCATGATAACCCGATATCTCTCCCGGCCCATGACTTTCTGTCATTTCTAATTCCAAATTCTTAAGTTTTCTATACCATTGATGGATTTTCCGGCGATGCCTCCAAAAATACAGCCGAGGTATGATTTGGATTAAAGGAATTAAAATGATGGCTACCGGGACAATGAGTAAGATCGTGCGGTCAACAAACGCAGCTATGCCAAACGGAAGGTAGTCAAGCAAAAAAGGTCGTCCCGATTTATAAAATCTTTCCGCGTAATGTGAGGAAGGAAAGCTCAACTCGTGAAGCGAGGGGAACTCCTTCTTCTTATTCACCCAACCTGCTTTGCTGTGAATCTCAACGGCAGCGTCCAGAAGCAAATATATTAAAGCCGGGTGCAGGTCATCACGCGCAATGAGACTTGTTGTCACTGCCAAAAGATGGACATCCTGGGAGGGCATTTTCTTTGAAACATCCATAATGCCTTGGGGCAATACGACGTGCGATAAAGCAGGGATGATCCGGGCGTAAGCCTCAGCTTGCCTGAAATTCATCAATTTCACTTTCGGGGCATATAAAAATTCCTTAACGAGAGCATTATCCTCTGTGCCAATGATCATTACCGCATCTACCGTCCCTTTCAATAAAGCTTTGTTGGCAGCCGTACCGGAAAGGTCGAGCAGCATGGTTGGTGGGCCAGCAATATTATTTAGTTTTAGCAACTCGATGGCAAATTTGCGTACCCCGCTTCCTTCCGGTCCGATCGCAATTCTCTTTCCCTTGAGCTCGGACAGGTAGTTCAACGCGTCTTGGCTTCTATAAAAAACCCAAAGTGGAGCATAGCCTATGGCTCCGAGGGAAACGAGATTCTTCGCCTCTGAGAGCGAACTCGTTCCATCCTGGACAAAACCGGCATCGACCCGGTAAGATTTGTCATTAAGGCGCTTGAGATTTTCTACAGAACCTGAGGAGGTAAGCAACTTCAGATGAATATTCTCCCGCGCCAGGATCTGCTGATAGCGCTCCCCAAAAATTGCATAAGCTCCACCTTCATATCCGGTCGTCATAACTAAATGGTCAGGAGGCTTGAAATGATAGACAATTATAATCGAGGTGAGTATGACGAACAAAATCAAGACGAGGACGGCCAGAAGACCATGATTAGAAATTGCAGAAATGATTCTTTGTCTAATCTTTGTTTTTTGGGCCATTCTAACCCTCTTAATGGACCGTGGGTCAGGTTAAAGGCAAATTTTTTAAGTTGGGAAAGGCCCATTTCTCCAGATGCCGCTGATTGAGTTTTGTTTTTTCCTTCAGCGGTTTGGTTTCCCGGCGCTTCCAGAATGTTTCAACCATGCATCCGTTGCTTTTGGTCCTTCATAAAACAGTTCATTTATATCATAACCATCGAGTAAATAACATCAATGATAACCCATTGTAACCATGCATCTTCGTCGAGGCTGTTGATTTGTGGACTTGAGGAAGAAAGCAATGTTTATTTGTGTCACCTGAAGTCTTTAGAGATTGCTGTTATCAAGTTCTGAAAATTCTATTGAACAGGCCGGCATTTCATGTAACGCGAATTCTCCTGCACGATCTCCCAGGCTCCTGAGGCAAGGATCTTTGTCCGGGCCGCATCCCTTCTTTGATGGCCGTTGTCTATGAAAAGGACCCCGTCCGGTTTGGATATCCGATGAAGCTCTTTCAGGAAGGCTTCAGGATTCGCAACCATGTGGAACATATCCAGGGCATAGATAAGGTCGATGCTGTGATCCTCCAACGGACATATTCCATTCGCTGCCACCAGGGCGGTCACATTGCTCAATTTCTCTTTCTCGATGCGCTTCCGGACCGCTTCAACGGCCAGTTCATGAATGTCAATGGCATAGACCTTGCCCTCTTTGCCCACCCGTTCGGATGCTTTCCGGATACAGGATCCCGGTCCGCAGCCGTAATCCGCGATGCGCTGACCCGGGCGGATACCGAATTCATCCAGGACCTTGTCCCTGTGGACAAATATATCTCTGATCCTGAACATCAAGGCCATCAACCTGAAGGCCGGATCTGACATTCTGT
>CAYXFF010000217.1:0-2746 GCA_964464185.1 uncultured Syntrophaceae bacterium
TAGGGTCCGTGTCCCACATCGTGCAGGAGCCCGGCCACACGGAGAATCTCCTCCACGAAATTGATGGAAGGCGCGTTCCCGCATACTTCTTTGAGGCTGGGGTAGAGATACCTGCCGAACTCCCCGGCGATGTGCATGGTCCCGAGGGAATGCTGAAAACGGCTGTGTTCCGCGGACGGAAACACCCAGCGGGCGCTCTGGAGCTGGTTGATCCGGCGCAGGCGCTGAAGCCAGGGGGAATCGATGAGATCCTTCTCTGTTTTCTCGGAGGGAAAATCCGGAGCGGGGACGGTGAACCAGGCGTACTGATAAATGGGATCGGCGATCAACGCCTTTCCCTGATAGACGCCGGCGTAGTCCTTTTCCTTTTTTTTCATAGGCCGGGATTGCGGATCGTTGTTGACAGGCGATTGCTACTTCTTTCCCGTCACCACGATGATGTTAAAAGCGGAAGGCCAGGTCATGGGCTTCACGAGCGTTTTCTCTCCCAGGCGGCCGGCTATTTCCTTCGCGTCTTTTTCATAGTCGGGGAGATAATAAACGGTATCCGCGGAAAAATCGGCGCGGGGGGCAAGGTCCACGATCTCCACTTTCAGCCCTGTCTTTTCAATCTTCCGGGCCATAAGCCTTGCCGAAACGAGGCGCCCGTCGCCGGCCAGTACCTTGATTTTCAGAGGTTTCGCCTGTTCCGTTTTCCTGTCGCCCGCATCGGCTGCCCCTTCCGCTTTTGGAGTCGCCTGTTTTTCGGTGAGGGTTTCGCTCTTGATCGCCGCCGTCCCTTCCTCCCGCTGCTTTCTCATTTTCAGGATCTCATCCTGAAGATCCTTGATTCTGGCGTTCAGGGCTGTCCGGTCTTTCTGAAGGGCTGCGATCTCCTCCTGCCTGCTGCTTATGATTTTTTCTTTCTCCTTGTTATCCGCGTCCAGCTTCGCCGTCTCTTTCTTCAAATCATCGCTGGTCACCGTCAGTTCCTTGATCTGCCGCTCACAGCTTCCGTCGAGGCACTTGAGCGAAGCGCAGCCTGAAAAAAGGAAAATCATGATGATGCCCGCTGTCCATAGACACTTTCTCCCCATACCTTCCTCCTCTCCGGCATAGAATCTTTATCAAACTGTTTTTCTTGATATCGTAAACAGGAGAAAAAATCCATAGAATTATTTGATGGTTGTGATAAATTGCCTCTCATGATCAGACGAGTGAAAAAGCCCATAGTCCCATTGATCCTGCTCGCGTTTGCCGTCTCTTTTTTCCTGAACCTGCCGCTCGCGGAAGGCGCGGAGAAATTCCCAAAACCCGTGGGCGCCGTCAACGATTTCGCGAACCTGATTCCCCCGCCGTACCGGCAGGAGATGACGGCCCTGGCTCAAGAGGTTCTTGAAAAGACGGGGGCCTCCGTCGTCGTGGTGACCCTTCCGACGGTCGGGGATGATGACCCGCGGGATTACGCCAACAGTCTATACAAGGCCTGGGGAATCGGGAGAAAAGGAGAAGACAGGGGGGTTCTCATTTTCCTTGCTCTCAAGGAGAAGCGCGTACGGATTGAGACAGGCTACGGGGTTGAGGGGATACTCCCGGACGGGCTCGTGGGCGAGATCCTCGACCGGGATGTTGTGCCTTATCTCAAAAAGGGCGATTACGGCCGGGGGCTCCTGAATGCCATGGTTTCCGTGTCAGGAGTCATTGCAAAAGACGCGAAGGCTTCCCTCAATGAGCGGCCGCAGACGTCCGGCGACATGAAGCCCGCCGCTTCCCGAAAGAACCGCGGCGTTCCGTGGACAAGCAACGTGACGTCCCTGCTGGTCCTCATTCTCATCGCCTTCCTGCTTCTGGGCACGAAGCGGGGTCGTGACATCCTTCCCCTGATTCTGTTCCTGCTCCTGAGCGGGAGCGGCCGTGGCGGAGGAGGCGGTGGTTTTGGCGGTTTTGGCGGCGGCGGATTCGGCGGGTTCGGGGGCGGATCGAGCGGCGGCGGCGGCGCCGACCGGGGTTTCTGAAGAAAGGAGAGGAACATGGCGAAAGCACCGAAAAAACCGGAAGAGATTTTTGCTGAATTTACATCGGACTTCCAGAAGATCTTCGGCGCCCATCTGATTTCCATCAGTCTTTACGGGAGCGGCGCAAGAGAGGATTACGCTCCGGGGAAGTCGGACCTCAATTTCCTCATCGTCCTCTCCGAGGAGGGCATTGGCGATCTCAAGAAGGTCCACACCGTCCTTCCCGGGTGGAGAAAGAGGCGGGTGGCCATTCCGCTCATCATGACGAAGTCCTTCATTCTCTCGTCCCTGGATTCCTATCCCATCGAATTTCTCAACATGAAGAGGCATTACGTGCCTGTTTTCGGCGAGGACGTCCTGAAGGAGCTCACCTTCAACAGGTCGTCCCTGCGGCTCCAGGCGGAAAGGGAGCTGAAGGGCAAGATCCTGCTTCTCCGGGCCAGATATCTGGAGACGGAAGGGAAGGAAGACCGGATAAAGGATCTCATCAGGGAATCCATCACCGCTTTTGTTTCCATCTTCAACGCCCTTCTTTATCTGACGGGGATGGACATACCGAAAGGGCGGAGCGAGGTCGTCCGGGCCGTCTCCGAAACGTTTTCGGTTGACGCCGAAGCCTTCCTGAAATGCGTGGAGATCAAGGAAGAGCGGGGCCGCGCCCCCTTGTCGGAAATGGAGAAGATTTTCGAGAATTATCTGAGGGAACTGGTCCTGCTGACGGAGAAGGTGGACCGGATGGACGTTTAGAAAAA
>CAYXFF010000218.1:0-2736 GCA_964464185.1 uncultured Syntrophaceae bacterium
GTCGCGCAGGTGAGCAATACGGTGCAATGGAAAGAGAACATGAACCGTCTTGCCGGGAAAGCGGATGCTGTTTACGAGATCGGGCCTGGCCGTCCTCTCCGCGATTTCTTTAAGACCATTGGTGTTGCCTGCCAGTCCATCACGACCCTTTCAGCGGCCGAAAGGGTTTTCCGCGGGAGCTGATCGCCGACAGCTCCAATCCGATAGAAAAAACTCAGCGCGCATTATTGAACAGGTGAGAAGCCATGGATTTTAATCTTACGGACACACAGCAGTCCTATGTGGAAACGGTCAAACGTTTTGTCAGAAATGAGATCACGCCTCACGTGATGGACTGGGAAAGGGAACACCTGTTTCCCTGGACTGTCATCCAGAAGGCCTGGGACATCGGGATTCTCAATCTCAGCATTCCCGCGTCCGTGAAGGGTTTTGAAGTGGACGTGATCTCGACGGCTCTCATCATCAAAGAGCTTTCCTACGGCGACACGGGTATTTCCACGTCCGCCATGTGCAACGACCTGGCGAACGCCGTCATCGCGCAGCACGGCACGGATGAACAGAAAGAGGCTTTCCTGAAGCCTTTCGCGGAAGGTCCCATGCTCGCTTCCTTCTGCCTCACGGAACCCGGCGCGGGCTCGGATAACTCGGCCATGACCAGCTTTATCAAAAAAAAGGACGAGAGGACGTATATCCTCAACGGCGCGAAGTGTTTCATCACGAACGCTTCTTACGCCTCCCAGTTCACTGTTTTCTGCAAGGTGGGAAAACCCGCGGGGAATTTCATGGCCTGTGTCATCATTCCCCTCACGTCGATTGCCAACGGAGATGCCGGCACGAACTTTATTCAGGGGAAAGAGATCCTTCTTCCCGAGGGGGGAACAATGATTATCGGTAAGCCGGAGGACAAGCTCGGACAGCGTCTCTCCAACACGGCCAGCGTCACCTTTGAAGACGTGGTGGTGGAGCAGGACCAGATCATAGGCGACCGGAGGCTGGGTTTCAAGTATGTCGTGGATGTCCTCGATTACGCGCGGCCCATGGTCGCGGCCATCGGCGTGGGCCTCGCGAAGCGCGCCCTGGACGTGACGCTGGAATACACGAAAGAGCGAAAACAGTTCGGTCAGAGGATCTGTGACCTTCCCGTGGCGAGAGAGGGTCTTGTGAAGATGTGGAAACGCCTGGAACTGGCGGATCTCGCCCTCATGAAAGCCGCCTTCAAGGTTCAGGAGGAAAGCCCCGACAGGGGGCTCTACGCCTCCCTCGCCAAGAATGCCGCCGCCGAGGCCGCGCTCTTCTGCGCCAACGAGGGCCTCCATCTTCACGGCGGATACGGCTTCATGTCGGAATACGAGATCTCCAAGCTCGCCAGGGACGCTCACGTCATTGATATTTACGAAGGGGTCCGCGAAGTGCAGGACATGATCATCGGGCGGGAGATTGTCTGAAATGATTTACATCCACGGTCTCGGCCATTTCTATCCTGAAAACGTGATCACGAACCGTTTTCTCGAGGAACTTGATATCGGAACCAGTGACGATTGGATCCTGGAGCGTGTCGGCATCCGCACCCGCCGCACCGTCCTTCCCCTGGATTACATCCGGGAGACGAAAAACCGCGACCCGAGGGCTGCTCTTGAGGCGAGCCTTTACGGAAATACGAGGAGCGGCGCCGTTGCGGCGCGGATGGCACTCGAACGCGCCGGTCTCAAACCGGCGGATGTAGGCCTCGTCATTTCCGGAAGTTCCGCCCCGGATCACGTCTCGCCCTCCGAGGCGGCGGTCATAGCGGCGGAATTGGGGATCGACGCGCTCTGTTTTGACCTGAATTCGGCCTGCACCAGTTTCGGGATGCAGGTCCATTTTCTCCTCAGGATGGTACCGGAAGCCCTGCCGCCCTTCATTCTGGTGGTGAATCCCGAAAACCTGACGCGCACCATAGACTATTCCGATCGAAACAGTGCCGTGTTATTCGGTGACGGGAGTACCGCGGCGGTGCTGTCCGCGACGGTCCCGGCACCGGCCGCTTTTGTGGCCTGTGACGCCTGTTCAAAACCCTCTTCCTGGGATAAGGTCGTCATCCCCCGGATGGGATACTTTCAGCAGGACGGCAATGTCGTGCAGGGTTTTGCGATTCGCAAGACGACGGAATCGCTGCGCCTGCTGCAGTCTGTCTTTCAGGTGAACTCGAACCGCTTCAAATTCGTCGGACATCAGGCGAATCTCGGGATGCTTGAGACCGTCTGCGATCGCACGGGAATCTCGAAGGAGAACCACTGGCACAACGTGGAGGACTTCGGCAACACGGGCTGCTCCGGGGCTCCCGCCGTACTGAGCCAGCACTGGGAGAATCTCAATTCCGGTGATCACGTGGCCGTCGCCCTGGTGGGAGCCGGCCTCACCTGGGTTCACATGATGCTGGTTGTAGAGGACAGAGAATGAAATATTCGGAATTCAAAGAGCAGGAACGCTTCGGGCTGGAGGAACTCATTGCCTTTGCCTATGGAAATCTCGTGGAAGACCCGCCGGCGGATTTTGCCGCCCGCCTTCCGGCCCCGCCCTTTCTCATGGTGGATCGGATCCTTTCTCTCAAGTCTCAGGGGAAGCAGGGTTTGATCGTGGCCGAGCAGGATATCCGGATGGACGCCTGGTATTTTCAGTGTCACATGCCAGGTGACCCGGTTCAGCCGGGCTGTCTTTGCGTGGATGCCGTCTGGCAGCTGCTGGGTTTTTTCTGCG
>CAYXFF010000219.1:0-2721 GCA_964464185.1 uncultured Syntrophaceae bacterium
ATTCCGCACTGGGTGCAATACAGGAATCGATAACCTTCCTCCTCGCGGATTTCTCCGATCTTCGGCTCCTTGCCGCAGACGGGGCAATACCCTTCAGACCATTTTGATTTATGGATCGTGTCCCCGAACTTTTCCACGAGAATTTCCAGGGCGGGCCTCATGCTTTCTTCGACAAAAAACGCTATGAGATCAAAGGTTTCATCCTCTTCGCCCTCCGCCTCTTCAATCTCGAGAGGGGCAAAGGACTCGCGAACCATATCGCCAAAATCGAGACGGCCGTCCTGGAGGTCTTTCACGATGTCCTTCGTTTCGCCGGGATTCATTTTCTCGGCGATTTCAAGAAGGGCCAGGAAATACTGCTGTGGCTCCGTGAGATCGTATTCTCCCGACGTGAAATCAACAAGCGGAAGTTCCCCCGCAAGCTTGGCCTCCACAAACTTTTCATTCACCTGAAAAATATCCTTCTTCAATTTCCGGCGGAACGTTTCCCGGAGGATCATTATCTCTTCGAGCATGTCCATCAATTCCTTGTAATGGGGGCTCGCTTTCTTGTGTTCCTCGATGGTCTTCAATACTTCTTTTAGTGATTTTCCCATGAACATTACCTCTTTTCCCTAGGGTTTGTTACTCGAATAACGCATCTGATCAGGGAGAGGGCAGGACTCTGAACAAGCGAATATCTTTTTTTCGGGTCACCGTTTTTTATCGCAGCGCAATGGCCGCAGGTTCAACTGTTTGAATCCGCCGCAGGCGGATGAGTTTTGAACCTGCAATGGAGCGAGATTTAGAACGGTCGGAAAAAAGATCCTGAGCGGTGAAGAGGCCTGTTCCCGATCTGATCACACATCTGCCTTTTATTATTCCCTCTTAAACCGGGAAGCCGCTTATATCGTCTTTCTTTGCAAAGCGCAATGCATTCTTTGGATCAGGCAGTTTATATCACATTTCTATCCGGGTCACCACCCCGTGCATCTTGCGGGCCGGAAGCTGATAAAACTGAACGAAATTCGGGGTTGTTTTCTTGATCAGGCTGAATATCCGCCAGATGGGGTTATGGGTCACAATGTCTTCTATGCCATAGAAGATTATTTTTTCCTGGATTCCATTTTTTTTCAATAAGTGTTCAATATCAATCACATCCATGTAGCCAGCCCAGATTTCAAACACGTCAAGACCCGTACCAACGCCTTCTCTCAATTTTGTTTCAATGCCGAAGGGGTGCTCCGTCCGGATAATGGATATGAAGATGTTTCTTTCATAAATGATATTGCTTCCTATGATACAATGGACGATATAGGGCGAAACGACATTCCATTCCCTCGTGAAATAGAGGGCCGAGCCCGGAAGCGTCCTTCCTTTGCCGTATATCTGTTCATAACTCACCAGAAAGGTTTCGAGGCTCAGGGGTTTCAGGGAGCGGAACAGAAAACGTTGTCCGTTTGTCCAGACCTGCATGATGACGAAGGGAACCAGCGCGAGAATAATCGACCAGTAGGCTCCGTAAGGGAACTTGCTGAAGGTGGAGAAGAGAAAAATGAAGTCGATAAGAACCACAAAAGATGCGATCCAGGTTTTCCATTTCGTCGTGTGAGAAAAAACCAGGATCATCAGAATGCCGGTGATGGTCATGGAGCCCATCACGGCCAGACCGTAAGCGGCGGCCAGATTTTCCGATCTGCGGAAGATGAGCATGATGAAGATCACGGCGCACATGAGCATCCAGTTCATGGAACCGATGTAAATCTGAGACTGCAGCTTGCTGGACGTGAACTTTATTCTCAACAGCGGCATCAGTCTTGTCGTGATCCCCTGGTAGACGATGGAAAAGATCCCGCTGATGATCGCCTGGGATGCAATGACGGTTGCCAGAATGGTGATGATCAGAAAAGGGATGTAAAAAAGAGGGGCCTGCTTCTGGATCATGCCGAAGAGTAAGAATTTCGTTTCCGGGTGCTGCAGGACGAAGACGCCCTGACCCAGATAATTGATGACGAGGGCGAAGAAAACAAAGTACCAGGCCCGGATGATCGGTTTTCTTCCAAGGTGTCCCATGTCCGCGTAGAGCGCTTCTCCGCCGGTGGCGCAGAGAATGACGTCGGAGAGGACGAGAAAAGCGGCGAATCCGTTGTCCATGAAATAACGGACGGCGTAATACGGGTTCACTGCTTTGATGATGTGCGGCATGGTCATCATCGAAGCGAGCCCTGAAGCGGTCAGCAGCAGAAACCACAGGAGCATGATGGGACCGAAGGATCCCGCCACCCGGTCTGTCCCCCTCTGCTGAAAGACAAAAAGGGCGACGGCAATGAGCGCCGCGATGAGAATCAGGGTTCCCTCGCCCGTCGATTCAAAACCGGGAATAAGCTGCATGCCCTCAACGGCGGAGAGAATGCTGATGGCGGGTGTGATCACGCCGTCTCCGAGCAGGAGGGACACCCCCACGAACGTCAGGAAGCCGGAAAGAGAGACCAGCCGCCCGGATTTAAGGGTATTGATCAGAATTTCCCGCAATGCGATTTCGCCGCCCTGCCCCTTGTGCCCGAGGCTCATGGCGAGCCACGCGTATTCCACGGTCACCAGAAGGGTGAGCGTCCAGAAAATCAGGGAGAGGATGCCGAAAACGTTATCCTGTGTCGGCCGGGTCAGGGTGAAAATAACGGTGAGGGTGTAAATGGGGCTCGTCCCGATATCTCCAAAGACCAGCCCCATGGATTTGATGAT
>CAYXFF010000220.1:0-2719 GCA_964464185.1 uncultured Syntrophaceae bacterium
CAACGCCTCCTCCCCATCGGACACCACATGCACCTCGTTGAGAATGTTGTTCTCCCGCAATACCTTCAGGATCAATTCCACATGATCCGGATTGTCCTCTACTAACAAAACGTCAATCGAATGCAGATTTTTGTGTTCGGAATTCGGATTCATTTGCTTTCTCCCTTCATCGGAGATGTACGATCAGGAATTGTAAAGTAAAATGTCGATCCCTTTCCTAATTCCGACTCCACCCAGAGTCGGCCCCCATGGTGTTCCACGATCCTCTTGACTAAGGCCAACCCCATCCCCACCCCTTCGATCCCTTTATCCAACTGCCGGAAAGGTTCAAATATCTGCTCTTGATACTGCGGTAAAATCCCAATACCGTTATCCCTTACGTGGAGGCGATAGAAACCTCTCTCCTCCTCACACCCCACCTCGATACGCAGCCCCCTTTCAAGGCTCCTGAACTTCACCGCATTCTCTATCAGATTGGCGAACACCTGGCGAATGCGGCCCCGGTCTCCTCTCACAGCGGGCAGCGGTTGCTGCACGATGAACTCTACCCCCTCCTGCTCAAGCTTGAGTACCAATCCCTCTTCAATCTCCCTCAGCAGCACCCCCACGTCTATCTCTTCTTCAGGCCCTACCGCCCGCCCGATACGTGATAGCTCGAGCAACTCGGTGACGAGGGTATTCATGTGCGCCACGTTGGCTCTGATGCGCTCCAGGTAGTGCTGACCCTGCTCGCCCAACTGATCTTGGGACTCTCTCTTCAGCAGGGAGTAGAAGCCGTCCATGGAGACAAGAGGCGCTCTCAGGTCATGGGAGATGGTGTAGACGAAGGATTCCAGCTCTTGGTTCTTTGCTACGATTTCAGCCAGTAAGCGCTTTCGTTCCTCCTCCTCCCGCTTGCGTTCGGTGATGTCCTGGTATATTGCCTGAAATTGCCTTTCACCATCCCAGAGTATCTCTTTGCGGAAGACATGGAGATGACGGACGTCACCATCTTTCCTTACGATGATTATGTCGTATTCGGTTACATCACCCCCTCGTTTTCTTTTTTCCATCCTTATTTGGAACTCTGTATAGCTCTGCGGCGTATAGCGATTCTTAATGGGGGTCGTTCTCAGTTCCTCAATGCTGTCGTAGCCATAGATATCCAGAATAGCCCGGTTGGCATAAATTGTCTCACCTTCTATGGTCACAATGCGGATGCCCAGCGGGGAGTCATCCAGAGAACGGCGGAAGTTCTCTTCCGACAGGCGCAGAGCCTCCTTCGCCTGCTTGCGTTCGGTGATATCTTCTATCGTCCCATCGTAATGGCGGATATTTCCCTGTTCATCGCGTAGTGCTTTTACATGGATGGAAACCCAGACCAGCCCTCGTGTCGGGGTTTTGAATTGAACCTCAAAGCCTTTCACCTTTTCCTCTGCGGCGATTCGTTTTTGAAGCCGAAATCTGTCTTCCGGGTTTGCATAGAGCTGATTCGGGATATCGGTCACCTTTTCTATCATCTCTTCAGGCGACGCATATCCGCATATCGCCGCGAATGCCGGGTTGATGATGATAAAACGGCCTTCAGGAGTGGTCCGGTAAATACCTTCAACGGTATTTTCAAAAATATCCCGGTATTTCCCCTCCGCCTGGATGAGATCCTTTGTTTTCCTGTACTTGTACTCCCTCCTGAAATAGAGTAAAGAGACTGTAAGAAAGAGGAATATGACGAAACCTGCAACTGCGGAGCGGATGAAATACCCGTATAATTGCTTCAGGATTGCATTTTTCTCCTGCCCAACAATAACTGACCAGCCAATCCCCCTTACCGGCACAATGGATACATAGGAGATACTCCCCTTTTCTTTTGCATCTGCAATTTCCATATCAATAATGACTCCTGCAAGTGCCTTTTCCAGTACGTGCGCGTCAGGGTATTTCGTTATTTTCTCCTGATAGGGAACAGCATTACTGAATATGATGTTCCCTTCCTGGTCGAGGAGGGCAATATTCTTTTTGGGATCTAATATATTTTCCTTGATG
The DNA here is from genome assembly GCA_964464185.1 of uncultured Syntrophaceae bacterium. GTDB lineage: Bacteria > Desulfobacterota > Syntrophia > Syntrophales > UBA4778 > UBA4054. Next base: position 2,023 of record CAYXFF010000220.1, read on the forward strand.
AGGGTGGCAAATAAGGAGGTGTGTTGGATACCACACAGTATCCCGATGATTTTACCTTTTCTGTCGAATACCGGTACAGATGCGGCAACAGCGAGACCTTTTCCCTGAACAACTCTCCGGTACAGGGTAGAAATATAGGGTTTCCATTTCCTGCTTACCCCTTTATACAAGTCACGGTAGGCAAAGTTATTACCAAACCCCTCTTTGCTCACCGGGTAGTTTGCCCAGATAGTTCCATATTGATCGTAGAGAACGAGGGCATTAATTTCAGTATGATGCTTGCTGAAGGATTGTAGGTGATATACGACACGGTGAAAATCCTTTTTCTTTACTGCATCGATAAAGAGGGGACGTTGTGCATAGGACTCCAGGATACTGATAGCTGCCTTCTGATGCTCATACATGAGCGTGGAGAGGAAACGCGCCTTTAATTTATTTTCAGCGATTGTATCCTTTACTACATACTGATAGTGGTTGCGTGTGATTTCAAAGGTGATGAAAAAGGTAATCATCAAGAGAAACGCAATTATTGCGGCATATAATTTCTTCCCTTCAAATAAGGTTTTCATGCATGTCCCTCATGGGGAATAGTCAGTTTCGGACGAATCGTTGAGTGAACGGATTTCTTCTTCGGCCTTTCTGCCCTCTGATTCCGATTTTCAATTTCTGCGATTTTCTGCCTTAGAAAAGCCAGTTC
>CAYXFF010000221.1:0-2704 GCA_964464185.1 uncultured Syntrophaceae bacterium
GTCCCCGATTCCGAAGACGATCGGGTCGACTGGGACACGGGCGTGATTGTGGGGTCCGGTATCGGCGGCATGGATACCATCGCGAAGACCGTGGTTCCCATGGTCAACGAGGGGAAGGTGCGGCGGATGGGCAGCCGGATTGTTGAGCAGGTCATGAACAGCGGTACAAGCGCCCGCGTCGCCGGCCTTCTGGCTCTTGGAAACCAGGTGACCTCCAACTCATCCGCCTGCAGCACGGGGAACGAGGCCGTCATCGACGGAATGCAGAGGATCCGCATGGGCCTGGCGAAGCGCATGCTGGCCGGCGGATCGGAGGGCGCTTCTCCCTACATATGGTCCGGCTTCGATTCCATGCGGGTGATCTGCCGTAAATTCAACGATGATCCCGAAAAGGCATCGAGACCCATGAGCGCGACGGCCTGCGGCTTCGTGCCCGGTTCGGGAGGGGCGATTCTTATCCTGGAAGACCTGGAGAGCGCGAGGGAACGCGGGGCGAGGATCTACGCGGAAGTTCTGGGCGGCGCCCTGAATTGCGGGGGACACCGCATGGGCGGCTCCATCACCGCGCCGAACCCCGAGGGCGTGAAACGCTGCATTCGAATGGCCTTAGCGGACGCAGGCATCGAGCCCGGCGAGATTGACGCGATCAATGGACATCTGACGGCGACCTTCGCCGATCCCATGGAGGTCCATAACTGGTCGGAAGCCCTGGGGCGGGGTCCAGAACATTTCCCCTATATCCACTCTACCAAGTCCCTGGTCGGACATTGTCTTGGAGCGGCGGGAGCCATCGAATGCGTGGCCGTGGCGCTTCAGCTTTACAAGGGGTTTCTCCATCCGTCTGTCAATTGCGAGGACATCCATCCCGATATCGCCGATTTCGCGGACAGGATCCCGCAAACCTGCGTGGAATACCCCGGATTACGAACCATCGCCAAGGCGGGTTTCGGTTTCGGCGATGTGAACAGCTGCATTATTTTCAGAAAGTGGGAAGGTTAGAATTATTTATTGAATTGGAGGAATGAAAGAAATGGATGAACAGAAGATTTTTCAGGAGATGGTAAACATACTCAGGACCTACACGAAAGACGTGTCGCTGCTCGACAAAGCGACGAAGGAGACGCATATACTCAACGACCTGAAGGTCAATTCCGCGCGGCTCGTGGATGTGATCATCAAGTGCGAGGATGTGTTCGAAATCACCATTGAGGATGACGAGGCCGACAAGATCGGGACGATCGGCGACGCCATAGCGCTCATCCAGAAAAAGCTGAATTAGAGAAAGCATGACATTCACCGTGAAAGCTTTATTGCAGCTCCAGAATTTTCTGGGGCGCATCGGGGTCTTTATCGTCGCCCCTGCCTATTTTTTATTTATCCGGATGATGAGGTACAGGGTCAGAGACCTGGATGCTCTGCGGAAGGCCTGCGGCCGGGAGTTTAGGGAACACCGGGGGCCATGGATCGTCTGCTCGAATCACCTGACCATGGTGGATTCCATGATCCTGACCTATGCCATGTTTTCCCTGTTCCGCCACGTGACGGACTTTCAGAGGATTCCCTGGAATCTTCCCGAGCGGGATAACTTTCAGCGGAATCCGGTCCTGGCCGTGCTCTGTTACTTTGCCAAATGCATTCCCATCAACCGGGGCGGCAGCCGTGACGAGATGAGGAAGACATTGGAAAAATGCGATTATGTTCTCGGTCTCGGACAGAATCTTCTGATCTTTCCCGAGGGGGGCCGCTCCCGAACGGGCCGCGTGAACATGGAAGGCTACTCATACGGCGTGGGGCGCTTCGTCAGGGAGTTCGAAAATGGCCGGGTCATGTGCCTGTATCTTCGCGGTGACCATCAACATACATTCGGGAGCATGCCCCGGTTCCGTGAGTGCTTCACAATGAAAATGGACGTATTCAAGCCGGAGAGGCTGGCGTCCGGCGGACTCAGGGCTCAGCGCGAATACGCGGGGCAGATCATCAGACGCCTGGCGGAAATGGAGGAGGATTACTTTGCCTCACGTGGGGAACGATGTGATCGATTTGACGGAACCCGGGAAGGCCGGAAAGAGCCGGGATGTTCGATTCATCAGCCGCGTCTTCACATCCGGTGAAAGGGACTGCATCTTTCGTTCCTCCAATCCGGATGAGACCCTCTGGACCCTCTGGGCCGGCAAGGAAGCGGCATACAAAGTGATGATGAAGACCGATCCCCGTGTCTGTTCCATTCCCCGGGCTTATCCTGTTGAATTGAACAAAAGGGAGAGCCTGCCTTTCCGGGGCGGGACCGTTACAACACCTGCCGGAACGGTATCGATCAGGGTTTTCAGAGAGGGTGACGCCCTTCATGTCATCGGGACGGATCCCTGCCCGGGGTACTTGGAGGAGATCGTCGGGGGTATCGCGTCCGCGGATTCCCTGGAACGGGGGGCGGCCCCTTCGGCTGACCGGGCATCCTTTCTTGTCCGGGAATCCCTTCTTCGCCGCCTTTCAGAATTTCTGGGACGGAGCCCTTGTGAAATGGAGGTCCGGCGCCTGAAGGAGCAACGGGGCCTTGGGCCTCCCCGCGTCTACATTCAAGGGAAACCGTCAGCCCTGGACATCAGCATGAGCCACGATGGCCGCTTTGTTGCCTACGCCTTCAGCCGCATCTAACAGGCTGTTGAAAAACGCCCATCTGCGGCGTTGCGCTGCGCCCCTTCCTTCG
>CAYXFF010000222.1:0-2696 GCA_964464185.1 uncultured Syntrophaceae bacterium
CACCCATCCGGCGAAAAAGCGCACCCATTTCCTGAACAAACCGCACCCATCGGGGAGGTATGTCTGTTCAGCACTATTGAAAGTCTCATTCAGATCGAAAGGTTGTTTGATCACTGACATGGTTTATAAGTATAATAAGTATTAATCCTTGAAGAGCGCCCCGAGTCCCTTCAACTTTCATGATATAGGCGCGGGAAAATACATGACAAGGAGGGAACAGCGATGAGTTTTTTACAGATCAGCGAAAAGGCGGGGATCGCGAAGGTCGCCCTGAGCAGGGGAAAGGTGAACGCCGTCAACGAAACGGTGGTGGACGAACTGGCGGAGTGCTTCCGCAAGATTGAGGAAGATGGCAATATCCGGGCCGTCATCCTGACAGGGACGGGGAAGTTCTTCACCTTCGGGTTCGACATCCCGGAATTTCTCGGCTACGCAAAGAACGATTTCATCCGCTACCTCACCAAATTCACCGATTTTTACACCTACCTCTTCACGTATCCCAAGCCGGTGATCGCCGCCCTGAACGGCCACACGATCGCGGGCGGATGCATGATGGCCATCGCCTGCGACTACCGGATCATGGTCCCTGGAAAGGCGAAGATTTCTCTCAACGAAATCGAATTCGGCTCCTCCCTCTTCGCCGGCAGCGTGGAGCTGATGAAGCTCTGGCTCGGCCAGAGAAACGCCGAAGCGGCCATGCTCGGCGGTACGATGTATTCCGCGGAGGAGGCACATCGGCTGGGCCTGATCGACCGGATTGTCCCGCCGGAAGAACTGGAAGGAGAGGCCGAAAAAACCGCGGCGCGGTTCGCGGAAAAGGACGCCGCGGCCTTCGGGAGCATCAAGAAACTCCTGCGGAAACCGCTGGCCGACGACATGAAAAAGCGGGAAAGGGATTCCATCCTGGAATTCGTGGATATCTGGTACTCCGAAGCGACGTGGAAGAGGTTGCAGGATAAGGTCATCCATGGTTAACTAACAGACTGCTTAAAAACACTCATTTCCGCTTTCGCGGGGACGGCGTCTGCATGCTCGCTGCATGGTTCGACAAGCTCACCATGACAGACTGCAGAGCCTGTCCTGAGCCGACCGAAGGACGCCTTGCATCTAAGCATCCCGTATCAAGTACGGGACAAGCTTTTAAGCAGCCTGTAAAAAAGTGTTTTTTTCAGTACCCCGTAAAAAAGGAGGTGGCGGAATGGAAAGGCGAGAACGGATCAAGACACTGCAGAAAAAAACAGGGGAAGCCGGGTTCGACGGCGCCCTTCTCTGCTATTCCCGCGATATTTTCTATTACACGGGGACGGCGCAGCCCTCCTACCTGGCCGTCTCACCCGATGATTACCGCCTCTTTGTCCGGAGCGGCCTCGACTTCGCCCTCAACGATGTCTTCATCGGCAAAGACCGCGTCCGGGAGGAACGCCGCCTCGCAAATATCTTCAAAGATTTTTTCGCGCCCCTGAAGACCGGGCGCGGGCGGGTCGCCACGGAACTCGACGTCCTCACGGCCGAACAATTCAAGGAGATGGAGAAGGTCTTTCCCGGTTATGAACTCCCGAACGTCTCACCCCTCGTCCTGGACCAGAGAAAAACAAAAGAGCCCTCCGAGATCGAGGAGATCCGGAGGGCCTGCGAGGCGCTCCACGCGGGACACGAGGCCGTTCTCGCCCGCCTGCGGGAAGGAATGACGGAGCTGGAGCTCGCCGCCGCTGTTGAAAACGCCCATCGCCTGGCCGGTCACGAGGGGATCTTTTTCATCCGTCTTCCCGATTTCTACATGAGCCGGGGCCCCATCGCGTCGGGACCGAACCTCCTAAGGAACAGCGGTGTCGTGTACACGATCACCGGCGTGGGCCTGAGCCCCGCCGTTCCCGCGGGTCCGTCCCGCAGACGGATCACAAAGGGGGACGTCATCATGATCGACATCCCGACTCTGGTGAATGGATACCACGCCGATCAAACTCGGACCTACACCCTCGGGAGGGCAAAGGATGAGATCCGCGCCATGTACGATGACCTGAAGGCCATCGCCGACCATCTGATCGCGGCGATGAAGCCCGGCATGCGCTGCAGCGAGATCTACCGTCTCGCCTTTGAAAAAGCGAAGGAGCTGGGGAGAGCCGAACAATTCCAGAGCTTCGGAAAGGGGCGCCGCTCGCGTCTCATCGGCCACGGGATCGGGATTGAACTCAACGAGCCACCCATCCCCTCGGAATACGATTCGTCCGAAATCGGCGAACATTACGTCATCGCCCTGGATATCCACATGATGGATGAGACGGTGGGCGTCGTCAAGCTGGAGGACATGATCCTGATCGGGAAAGACGGGAACGAAATCCTGACGAAGAGTCCGCGAGACCTTTTCGAGGTCTGATCAGGGCTCCGGCCCGCGGCCGGCAAAATATCCTTTTCTTCAGGTGGATAACTCGGTTAGCATTCCCCTGTCTTTGATTCCTTCCTTAACATTTTTTGTTGTGCCGGCGAAGGAGGTAACGTTCGATGACGGAAAAAGTGATCATTTACGGAAAGGCGGGCTGACCCCATACGATGGATGCCAGGTCGGCCTATCCGTCAGCAGAGTACTTCGATGTCCAGTCAGACAAGGCAAAACTTCAGGAAATGCTCAAGCACTCGGGCGGCGCCAGGAAAGTTCCCGTGATCGTCGAGGGCGGCAAGGCCAAAATCGGCTACGGCGG
>CAYXFF010000223.1:0-2684 GCA_964464185.1 uncultured Syntrophaceae bacterium
TCCACGGGCTCCAGAAGGGCGAGCGGGGTGAGGACCCCTGTCCTTCCGACGGAGATCACGATCTCTTCCAGCGTGGTGATCTCTTCCCGGGGCGGGAATTTCCAGGCCATGGCCCAGCGGGGGCTCCTCTCCCGCGCGCCCAGGTCGGCCCTGAGCCTGTAATCGTCGAGCTTGATCACGACACCGTCTATCTCAAAATCGAGATCGTCCCGCTTCTCGTAAAGCTCCCCGTGATACCGGCCGATCTCTTCGAAAGAGGAGCAGTACTTGTTTCCCGGGTTCGTCTTGAGGCCCCATTCCCGAAACTCCTTGAGAACGTCCCAATGCGATGTGAAGGTCCCTCCCTCCTGCTGCAGGATCTCATAGAACACGATGTCCATGGGCTTGTCGGCCACCTTCCGCGAGTCGAGCTGCCGCATGATGCCGGCGGCGGCGTTCCGCGGATTGGCGAAAGGCTCCTCACCCGCTTCGATCCGGCCGCGGTTCAGTTCCCGGAATCCCCGCCTGGGCATGTAAACCTCACCCCGGACCGCAAGAAAGGAGGGGGCGCCTTTTCTCAGCGTCAGAGGCAGAGCGCCGACGGTCTTCAGATTCTCGGAGATGTCTTCCCCCGTTTCGCCGTCGCCCCGCGTGGCGCCGTACTGGAAGGTTCCATCCCGGTAGACCACCTCCACGGAAAAGCCGTCGAATTTCGGCTCCACCACGTAGGCGATGTCGTCCCGGCCCGTGTTCTTCCGGATGAACCGGTCAAAATCCCCGATATCCTTTTCGTCGATGGCCCCGTCGAGACTCAGCATGGGCGCCGTGTGACGGACCTTGCGGAGTTCGCTGACCGGCGGCGCACCGACCTTTCTTGTCGGGGAAGCCGGAGTCTGCAGCCCGGGGAACGCCTCCTCCAACTCCTGCAGGCGGCGGAAAAGGCGGTCATAAGCGGCGTCGGATATGCGGGGCTGGTCTTTCACATGGTAAAGATAGTTGTGATACTCGATGGCCTCCCGAAGGGCCGCGGCCTCCTCACGGGCCTCTGCGAGGGAGATATTGTCGATATCCTTGAAAGCGACAGGGGGATGGTCCTTGAAATCCTTCACGGCATGGCCTCCCTCTTGCTCACACGTCTTCCTGAATTCTCAAGGGTCCGCGGAGGTTTTTCCTGCAGGACTTTAACCAGGGCGGCGGTTTTCGCCTCATCCAGAGAGACCTCCCTGAAGACAGTCTGCACCTTTTCGGAATCGAGAACCATGAAATCCCTCTCCCTGGAAGTGATGATGAGGCCGCCCATGTCCACCGCTCCCGGACTGATCAGAACCTGTTCGTCCCCGCCGCGGTAGAACATGTCGGGCCGGTGCCTGCCGCGGGGGAATAACGCAACCCGCCATCCGCTTTTCCCATGAGAACAGAGGACATTCATCATGGGCTCGCCGGGCTCCCGCGATATCTTTTTCATCTCACTGATGACGGCCAGCGTCAGATCCGCGACGCCCCGGGCATCGCTTCCCTCCACGATCAGGGCGGTTCGACCGAGGTTCATCCCCCAGGAAAGAGAAGCACCGTCAACACGCCGGATCCGTTTTTTCCGCCCCTTCTCATCCAGAACGCCCTCTATCGGGACGGCCCCCGAAGGTGCGGCCTGAAAGTGAAAATGGTCCGGCGCCGAGGCTCCGCTCCGGGGCCCGTTGTACAAGACCGCCGCATCTTCGGAAAAATCCTCCGCGAGCAGAAGAAGGCCGTCCAGATGCTCCTCCAGGGATTGCGGGATGTGGCGCAGGGACGAGATTGTATAATGCCGCGGGAAGATGGGGGCTGGATTGCAGAGAACGAGATACTCCCGCCGGTACAGGACGCCCTTCTGGAGCGGCGGCAGATTCCCGGGGCAGAGGAAACACTTTCTTTTCCGGATCGACTCGGAATCAACCCGGGCCGTCGAGCTCGCGATCCTTTGCGGGTTGAACTGCACCCTGACCGAAAACCCCGGACAGGGAATGTCGCGAAGGCGAACCGCCGCCAGCGCTTCATGACCGGCCGCGAGATCCGGCCATGTCTTTTTCTGATCCGCCAGGAGATTGCCGCACAACCCGGCAAGAGACGGCCCGGCCCGGCCGTCAAACCGCGCGAATATTCTGTCCTCGAGTTTTGCGTCGGTCATTTTACGCGGTTCATCCTTTGGCGCGCGAGGATCTCCATGGTGCGTATCCGGTCTTTGAAGGCATCGTTTCGGTTGGCCGCTTCTATGGAGAGACGGGCATCCGTGTTCCCTTCCCAGCGCCGGCAGAAATACAGGTTCTCATAGATCCTTCCGATGCGATGCTCCCTCGAGAGGCGAAGCGCCGCTTCGTAATCTTCGCCGTAGCCGACATTCAGAAAGCCCCTGGCCCGAAGCAGCGATGTGTCAAAGGCCCGCGGAGCCCCCAGGCCGTTCACGCGCAGCGCGTTGTTCCGCCCGTTCCTGTCCGTCCACTCCCGATGGTCGATGAGGCCGGGCGGGATTCTCTCCAGACTCGAATTGACCAGGGTGTAGGACCCGATCACCATGGCGTAATCACCGCTCCGGAAAAAATCCACCATCTTCTGCAGGGAGTGCTTGCCGCTGTAAAGATCGTCGGAGTCAAGCTGAACGGCAAAGCGCCCGCAGTTTTCCGAACGGATCGCCTCGTTCCAGCATCCGCCGATGCTGAGATCAAACCGCG
>CAYXFF010000224.1:0-1315 GCA_964464185.1 uncultured Syntrophaceae bacterium
CTGCATATTGACATTATCCCGTTGACACAAAAGGTCATCCCGCCTATTCTCCGCCAAGAAGCACTGTTTTCAGATGAGAACCCGGTCGAACGGACCAGAATGGACAATAAGGAGAAGCGCATGAAGGTCAAAGCCATTCAGGATCACTACCCCGATGAATTTGCGCATTGCTACGGTTGCGGGCGGCTCAACGCGGAGGGGCTGCACATCAAGAGCTACTGGGAAGGCGGGGAATGCGTCTGTCATTACACGCCCAAGCCCTATCACTCCGGCGGCATTCCCGGATATGCCTATGGAGGGTTCATCGCCTCCCTGATCGATTGCCACAGCGCGGCCACGGCATCGGCGGCGAAACTTCATGAAGAGGGATCGTCTCCGGGCGACCGGCCGCCGCCCCGGTTTGTGGCGGCGTCTTTAAAAGTTGATTTTTTGAAGCCGACGCCGACGGGGAAGATCCTGGAGCTGAGGGGGAGGGTCAAGGAAATGAAAGGCCGGAAGGTCATCGTGAACGTGACGATGTCCGCGGAGGGCGAGGTCCGGGCGAAAGGAGAATCCGTGCTGGTGCTGCTTCCGGAAAAGCAGCAGTAAAAATAAATTCTTCAATACACCCATCATTTCGTAGTTTTAGCGGAGTGTCGGGACTTCATCTTGCCCTTCATGCCGTTTGCCCGTTTATTTGTTCACCACAATCCCGTAGCTGTCCAGGACGTCGAGATCCTCCGTCTTGTCTATCCACCGCCTTTCGAATTCCGAGAGGCTCATTTTCAGCCTGCCGTTGATGGACTCATAGAACATGATCTCATCCCCTTCGATATAGAGGGCCACATGGTAATGGTCCCAGAAGGGGCAGATGACGAGACGGCCTTTGGCCAGATTATTCTGGAGGCTTTTTATGCTCATCCCGCGCCGGGGCGTGACGGTGAGGCCGTACATGCGGAGGCACTTCATCAGATTTCGGGGAAGGGTCGAGTAGCCGTTTTTCGTATTGGTCTTCATCTCCCGGACCAGACGAACTTCCGGGATGTCCAGGTCCAGAAAATGCTTCAGGCAGAACCGGCCGGCGGCTGGACCGCAGGCGTATTTCTGACGCGTTCTTGGAAAGTGTTTTCGTGTCATCTCTTCAATATCTCCCATCACCCGGTATCATGAAAGAACACTCAGCCCTTAACATCATGGCCTGCATCCGTCATGATGACCGCGCAATTTGCTTGTACGTTACAATGTGGTGTCGTGAGTTACCCGATAATAATACTGACAGCTAATAGATACCCAAAAAGAGCGACATAAAAAATGATCAGGTGGAGAGTCGGTGAAT
>CAYXFF010000224.1:1415-2683 GCA_964464185.1 uncultured Syntrophaceae bacterium
TCCTGGTGAAGGAGATAATCGGACCGGAACTGCCTGATAGCCTTCGGGTTTTTCTGAAGTTCCGCCGGGGTTTCGGGGATGCGGAAGGGAATGGTCTGCTGGGGGGATTTCTTTTTCCGGACCGCCTTCCGTTTCCACTGGGTGGAGCGTCTCGCCCGCTCCCTCACGTCGCTGATGCGCCAGAGACTCTCGGAGAGCTTGACGGTGAGGGCTGTCTCCAGCCAGTCCCTGAAGTACCCACGGCTTCGTGTCGGCGGCTCCAGGACAGGCAGGGATTCCAGCACGCCGATCTCCTCAAGCCGCTCGTGGGCCTCGATGAAGCTGTCCACGGTCTGCCCGGGATTTCGCCAGTTGATGTATTCCCCGCAGAAGTCGAGGATGGTCTTCGGTGTGGCGCGTGGCTGGGCGCCCTTCTTGCCCGCGGCGGTCCCCACCATGATCCAGTAGGTGCCCAGTTTCTTGGTGAAGCCTTCGTGGTAGGGGCTGAGCTGGAGAAGGGACTTGCTGTAATAGCCGATCCACCGGAGCCCTTCAGGGTTGAGGAAATGGGCCAGGGCCTGGCCGGAGCGGAAGCGGAAGGCCCGCCAGGTGTTCCGGTCCTTCCGATGTTCCACGTCGAGGATGTCCAGAAGCCGGTCGGGGCGCTCCTTTCCGAAGGTGATGGTGCCGCCGCCCGTGTAATCCCGCCAGGTCATGAAGAGACGGAGGTCGGCCAGGCGCAGGACCTCCTGCTTGAAATCTTCGTAAAGGGTCTGGGTGCTGCCGTGGCGGACGCGGACGTTCCGCAGCCGCGAGATATCTTCGAGGCTGATCCTGGCGATATCCCGTTCGGGGTCCCGGAGCTGGGCGATGCGCGCCATGAGGATCAGAAAGACGTCCGCCGTTTCCACGGAGAGGTTCCTGATGGTGTCGCGGAGCCTTCCCGTGTGGATGAAGCCGAGACGCGGCGTGTAGTACATGGCGATCGACGGGTGGAACCGGCCGCCGAAGTCGGGGGCGGGGGCGAAGGAAAAGACGATAAAGCCGTCCCGGGACTGGTAGCGGTAATGGGGGTGACCATAGGCATCGGATTCCCAGCGATGCTTCGGGCCTCCCGCGTAAAGGGCGCGCAGGGCGGCGTGGATGACGGGGCTCGCAGGGATGGGAAGTTCATCCTGGAGAGGTCTGGCGTCCGCGTCATGCTCGGCCGCCTCTTCACTCCGGAAGAGATCCGGTTCTTTCTTCCCGGCGTTCGATTTTTCGTTCTCGAATTCCATCGGTGAAATTCC
>CAYXFF010000225.1:0-2666 GCA_964464185.1 uncultured Syntrophaceae bacterium
GCAATCAGGCGAGCCAGGGCCTTGATCAAAACGGTATTCTCCTCATCGGTTCCAACCGATATGCGAAGTTTATCATCGAGACGCGGTTGTTTGAAATATCGGATCAAAATGCCTTCTTCCTTTAGGGACGTGTAGAGTCTTTCCGCGTCTCCTTCCGGCGGTCGGGTGAGCAGGAAGTTCGACTGGGAAGGCCAGACGCGGAATCCCATTTCTTTCAGCGCTGCGGACAGCTTCTCCCGGGAGGCCTTGACCCGCGAGGCGTTGGCGTTTTTGTGGGCCTGGTCCTCGATCGCCGCCGCCCCGAGGAGGCACGATAGGGCATCCACGTTGTAGCTGTCCTTTATCTTCATGAGACCGTCGATGAGGTCGGGCCTCGCGACCCCGAATCCCAGCCTCAGACCGGCCAAGGAATAGCCCTTGGAAAGCGTCCGGAGCACGATGACATTCCCGTGTTTTTGAACGAGGTCCAGGGCATTCCCCTCGGCGAAATCAACGTAGGCCTCGTCCACGGCCAGGATGCCCGAGAGTGTCGAAGCGAGCCTTCCCAGCCGATCGAGAGAGGCCGTTGTTCCGGAAGGGCTGTTGGGCGTGCAGACGACGGTCAGCGCGCCGTTTGCCCTCATCAGTTCTTCCACAGGCAGGTTGTAATCCTCGTCATAGGCTGCTTCCACGTACGGGGCGTCCTGGAGCTCGGCGAGTGTGCGGTAGAGAACGTAAGTGGGCATGGCATAGGCCACGGGCCTCCCCAGCCCGCAGCAGGCGCGCACGAGCATGGAAAGAATCTCATCGCTGCCGTTGCCGACGAGTACCCAGTCTTTTGGCACGTCGAACACCCTGCTCACGGCTCTTCGGACCCGGTTTGAAAAAGGATCCGGGTAACGGCGCAGCAGTTCAGGGTTGAAGGTCCTGAGAATCTCCATGACCGCCGGGGATGGCGGGTAGGGGTTTTCGTTGGTATTGAGCTTGATCGTCTTCGAGTCCGGGGGCGGCTGCTCACCCGGCACATAACCGGACATGGTTTCAATATTTTCACGGAAATAAGCCATACCCCACCTCAATCTGCCGGCAGCTTGTTTTCAAAATAACGCCCGGACATCTCCCAGAGGGAAAGGAGAAGGGCCGTGATGATCGGGCCGATGACCACGCCCGAAATGCCGAAGCCCGCGATCCCTCCCAGGGTGGAAAAGAGAATGAGGAGGGGGTGCATCTGAATGTCTCTTCCGACCAGGATGGGTCGCAGAATATTGTCCACGGAACTGATCACCAAAACGCCGGTGACGAAGATAACCACGCCTTCCCAGATGTGGCCGGTGAAGAGCATGGCGATACCCGCGGGGAACCAGACGATGGAACAACCGACCCCGGGGATCACGGCGAGAAAGACCATCAGGACCCACCAGATCAGAGATCCTTCTATACCGACGGCGAAAAAAAGCAATCCCCCCAGAGACCCCTGAAGGAAAGCGATGACCAGCGTTCCCTTGAGGGTCGCCCTGGCGGCGGAGGTAAATCTCTCATAGAGCATCCTTTCGCGCTTGTCTCCCAGGGGGAGGAGATGAGACGCTTTTTCCAGGAACATTTCACCATCGCGGATGAAAAAGAAAAGGGCGTAGAGCATCACAAGAAACATGCCGATGAAGATCACGGTGTTTTGTGTCAGACCCTTCAGGCTGGTGAATATGAAGTTGGTGATGTCCTTCGCGATGCCCGAAAATTTGCTCGCGAGCATTTCCTCATTGATGTCCAACCGCTTCACATACTCGTTATTCATGATGCGGTCGGGAATGTCGTCAACGAATTCCCGGATCGGACTGTGATCCTTGCTGAGCGACGTGTAAATGTTGAAAGACTCATTGACCAGAAGGGTGCCGATGAGAATGAGGGGAAGAAGAATGATGACCACAATAGCCAGAAGCATGATGGAGGCCGCCAGATTTGGACGGCCGATTTTCCTGGCCAGGCGCGCGTGAAGGGGCTTAAAAATGCTTGCAAATACCGCGGCCCAGAAGATGGGATAAAAAAAGGGTTTCAGAAGATAGAAAAATAAAATCGTGATGACAGCGAGGATGCTGAAGAAAAAGATATTGTGGGTTTTTTTATCTCTCATAAGACAAGGGGAAAATCCAATCGCGATTCACGTCGTTTTTGAAACTTACCTGTTATGACATCAAATTGCAAGTCTCAGGACTGATTTTTTTAATCGACTGTTTCAGGAGGATTTCGTGAAAGCTGAGATAAAACACAAACCGGAGCTCTGTACGGGATGCCGGATCTGCTCTCTGGATAAATATTTTGAGCTACGAGACTGGGACTCGAAGACAGCGGACCCCTTGGCAGAGAAACTGAGCGAACTCGGGCTTGAGAAGTACGTTTAGCGTTGCCGCCCGGATCCCTCGGGGGCTGAGACCGCAGTGTTCCTGATAAGGAACGGCTTATTCATTGCTCTTGCCTTGAAATCCCGCCGTGAGTGAACGGTCAATGAGGGCCTTGTTGTAACTGGCGAAGATATCCCGCCGGGAGAGAATCCCCAGGATCTTTCTCGGGTCCTTTGCGTCGATGACGGGAAGCTGTTCGATGTTCCGGAACCCGATTTTCTTCAGGGCGGTATCCAGGCTCTCGTCGGGCGTGATGGTGACGACCTTCAGCGTGGCCAGATCCTTCGCCAC
>CAYXFF010000226.1:0-2590 GCA_964464185.1 uncultured Syntrophaceae bacterium
GCAAAGAATAATAAAGGTCTTTTAATCGTAATTTACGAAGAATAGTGTAAGGTGGTAATACAGAGATGGCTGAGAAGAATGAGAAGAAAAATATAATAGTTTTCACTCGAACCCTTGACCCCTCGACCCCTTGGACCCTCGCATCATGAAACTCATCGTCGGACTGGGAAATCCCGGAGATCGTTACCGGTTCACAAGGCACAACATGGGCTATCTCGTCCTGGATGAACTGGCCGAAGAACACGGCATTTCCGTTCGCCGCAAGAAATTCGATGCCGATATCGGAGAGGGAGTCATTGCCGGTGTGCCGGTCATGCTGGCCAAGCCGAGGACCTACATGAATCTCAGCGGCACCGCAGCGATGAGGCTTTCCGGTTTTTTCAAAATCGATCTGACAGACATCATCGTCGTTCATGACGACCTTGACCTTGCCTTCGGGAGTGTCAGGGTCAAGGAGGGAGGAGGCCACGGAGGTCACAAGGGGATGATATCCATGATCCATCACCTGGGTGCGCGCGAATTCATCAGAGTGAGGCTGGGCATCGGGAAACCCCTTCTAAAAGTCATGGTTGAAGATTATGTCCTGCAGCTTTTCAGCCGGGACGAGATGGAAGCGCTCCCTGATATTTTGCGCAGGGCAGCCGATGCTGTCGTTGAGATTCTGACCTCCGGCCCCCAGGCAGCCATGTGCAGATTCAACGTGAGAAAGGTCAAAGGGGAAAACCGGGAGGAGGATCCTTGATCAACATAGAGATGGCCGGTTATGCCGTCCTTCCAGGCGTTCTGGCCCTCGTCGCTGCCGTTCTCATCGTACCGCATATCAGCCGGTCGATTGGCTTGAGCTCTCCGATTATTTCGAGAGATCTCTTCAAAGCGCCGGTGTTGATGATATCCTGTCTTTTCCTGTTGATCCTCATTTTTTTTGAGCCCGGATTCTCGTCGGTCGCTTTTCTGGCAGGCATTCTCTCCACTGTTCTGTTCCTCATTTTTTCCATTGCCCTGTTCAAATCTCCCGGTACCCATTCATCGGACAGGGAAGATCGCTTTAAGGGATGGAGTCTTTGTCTTGCCGCCACGGGGCTGTCCTTGGCGGCAGCCGGCATGTATCTCGTGATTTTCGCCTGGGAAGACGTTTCTGTTTTGAACGCCTATGCCTTTGGCGCGGCCTGTGCTCTTGTCCCCATCGCCCTCGGTGCGGTTCAGGTGAAAGAAGGAGGAGCGGATCTGAGACCCGCCGTTCCCGCTGCTGATTTTTATGTATCCTCACTATGCGTTCTTGCGGCTGCCATGGCCATGGGGGCCGCCATGATGGAATTTCAGCGGGCATGGATCGGGATGCCGGTTCTTTTCGCCATGGCGGGTCTGGCGGCTTTTCTCGCGGTGGCAGTGGTGACGAGGGCTGCGGCCCATAAGCGTCCGTGGTTCTATCGCGGCATTTCGTGCCTCTCAGCCCTTTCGGCTGTGATCGTCCAGTATGTCATCCCAGGAGAGCTGACCCGAAAGATATCGTCGGATACGATCGCCGGCCTTGGAATGCTCGACCGCATGGGACCCTTCTGGGCGTCCATGACAGGGGTTCTGACCGGCATTCTTCTGATCATCCTGATCCGTTATGCCCCTGCTCATTCAGAGCGAGGCCACAGGAATCTGACCTTTGGTTTTTCCCTTTACTTCATGGCTGCCGGCATCTGGATATCCTATCTCTTTGCCGATCTGTACGGCATTGCCTTTGCGGGAATGGGGCTGCTTGGGGTGATGTGCCTGCCTGCCGGTCAACAGCTGATCCGGTCAGTAAAAAAAGATTCAGGAAGCGGAAACGGTCTTCAACTCGGCGTGTCGATCTTTTCGACCATAGCCGTTGTCGCCGCCTGTCTCATGCGGGTCAGGGAAGCGGCGGATCTTGACAGCGGTCTGACGGCAATGCTCATCTTGGCGGGATTCCTTCTTGGGGTGGGGATGGCTTATGTCATGAGATCCGTCGTGAAGAGACTATCGGGGGGAACGCCGGAGGGCGCTGAAGTCCATTTCCCTTTCATGAGCCCCGATCTCTCCTCCTGTCTCGCGTTCATCTTCATTCCCATCCTGATCGGTCTGGTCGCCGGTCCGGAAGTGCTTGGCGGTTTTCTGGCCGGTATGGTCCTGCCGGGGGTTTTTGAGGTCTTCAGGCTGGACAGGGAAGGCGAGTCAGCAGATGCGGGACGCCTCAACGGCCTCTTGAGGCTCGCCGCCCTGGCAGTGCTGTTGGCAGCGCCTCTCATGCTTCTCTAGTCGGTTCAAATAAAGTCGGTCTGTCGCCCAAATGTTTCTGAGATGCATTAATCTCAGGGACAGGCCTCTTCCGGGCTCAGGATCTTTTTATCGACCGTTCTAAATCTCGTTTCACTGCAAATGCAAAACTCGTCCGCTGGAGGCGGACTCAGGCAGTTGCATTTGCGGGCGTTGCACTGCGATAAGAACGGTAACCCGAAAAAAAGATATTCACCCGTTCAGAATCCTGCCTCCTTTGAATGTGATTGAATATTTGGCGAGCGCTTTCACCTTGTGTTCTTATAAATCATCGAATGTTATAAAATGCCCTGGGACGCCAGGG
>CAYXFF010000227.1:0-2576 GCA_964464185.1 uncultured Syntrophaceae bacterium
AATTTAGATACTGGTTCAATAAGATTGCATGCACCACCTCATCTATCCATTCCCTCCGCTCTTTCCAGAGTCCAGGATAGATGAGGTGGTATGCCGATGAAATGAGTCCAGATAATATTTTAGGGAGAAATTTATGAATTTTGAATTATATAAAGCGGCCACCCTGGCTGATGAGGGAAAGGACATTTCTCTTGCATCGTCCTTTGCAAAACTATATGTAAGTAAAATGTCTGAGCGAGTCACATCGAAAGCGCTCCATATCTTTGGTGGATACGGTTATACAAAGGAGTTTCCCCTAGAGCGTTATTTTGGCGATGCAAAGTGTTTTACCATCGGTGCAGGAACTTCAGATGTGCAGCGTATTATGATATCGCGTCATATCATGAGGTGAAAATAATTAACGTATCGATTGAAAAAAGGAGTACGGGTTATGAAAGAAAAAGCGGTTATAACGGCGGCGATTAGCGGCAGCATTCACACCCCGAGCATGTCAAAATACTTACCGATCACCCCTCAAGAGATAGCAGATGATGCTGTCGGTGCTTATGAGGCGGGCGCGGCGGTCTGCCACATCCATGTCCGCAACCCCGAGACAGGTCAGCCAATCTCCGATGTCAATCTTTTCAAAGAAGCCATCACCCGGATTAAGAGCAAATGCAATATGGTGATTTGCATAACGAGCGGAGGTGGGCTTGGCATGACGGCCGAGCAGCGCCTTGTCCCTGTGAACACCTTCAAACCGGAACTCGCCTCGTTCAATGCGGGTTCTGTCAACTTCGCCCTCTTTCATGCCCTTGACAGGTATAAGGAGTTCAAGTTCGACTGGGAAAGCAAATACCTGGCCATGACAGAAGATTTCATTTTCCCGAATACCTTTAAATCCATGAAAGACTTTGCCCGCATCTTCAACGAAAACGGCACCAAGCCGGAATTCGAGGTCTATGATTCCGGGATGATCAACAACGTCGCTTTCATGATTGAAAAGGGATACATCAAAAAACCGGTTTACATCCAGTTTGTCATGGGCGTCCTCGGTGGAATCACCCCGAGTTCCGAGAATCTTCTTTTCCTTGTGGATTATGCGAAGAAGCTGATCGGCGATTTTGAATTTTCCGTCTGCGTGGCGGGCCGCGCCCAGTTTTCCATCTGTACCCAATCGCTCCTCCTGGGCGGCAATGTCCGTGTAGGATTGGAGGATAATCTTTATCTCGATAAGGGAGTCATGGCGAAGAGCAATGCCGAACAGGTGGCGAAGATCGCCCGAATCGCGAAGGAACTTGGCATCGACCCAGCCACCCCGGATGAGGCCCGGAAAATTCTGGGGCTGAAGGGTATGGATAAGGTAAATTTCTAAGCCGCCCATCGCAATTATAAGTAGCTCTGGGTGGTGACCGTATACGGGCAATAATGTGTGATTTTCGAATTCCCGTAGAGAGTGCCAGTATTGGCGTTCCTAGAGTAATATAGGATTGATTTCATATACCGGCTTGTCGTCTCTTGGGTAGAGGTGACCAAGGGGTAGTTTAAGGGAAGGTAGTGCTCGTGGGTGAGGCTATCAAAGGGGCGAAAAAAGTGTCAGTTTGAGTTGAAATATTTATGGAGGGCATGCATGGAAGAACCTAAAATAGAAGCGATTGAAGAGATCGTAATCGCCGTAAAAGATGTGGATCGGGCTGCGGAGTATTTCAAGGATTTATTTGGGATGGAGTTCGGCTATGGGTGGACCGTACCAGGGCAGAAAATAAAAGTAAGGTCTCAAGTGATTGATGGTACCCAACTTCAGTTTATTCAAGCTACTTCTCCTGAGAGCGTCGTGGCCAAGTTCATCAAGGCCAAAGGAGAGGGTTTAAATCACTTTGCTTTCAAGGTGAAAAATTTAAGGGAAATGGTGAAACGACTGAAGGCAAAAGGGGTGAAGTTTATTCCCGAAGATATAGTCGAAATTGATCTTGCAGATAAAAACATACCAATAAAAGGTAAAAAAGGCTCATTTATCTTCATACATCCGAGTTCTGCTTTCGGTGTCTTGATAGAATTGGTGGAGGGCATATAGACTTTTCAGGAACATCAGTTATTTGTGATAGGCATCGAGTATTACAACCGTTTGTGGCTATCTCCAAAACCATTGAAACCACCGCCTTTACCATGTATTGCCCTGCCGGTTATCCCTCGCAATAATAGTGAGTTCCGCTGCATCAGGTTGGCGCTCCGGATAGGATGGCTCAAGGCCATAATCAATTCGTTTTGATCTTTCCGAATGACCACCACCAGGACACATTCCGTTTTTTACCGGTTTGGCGATTGCCACATTTTCGTTGGCAACAATGGTGTCATTTTTCCAACATTTTTCATTCAAATGACATTAGCCGGTTAAGATTCCGACTTCAAGCATGGAACGTTTATTGCTTATATTGATGTCATGAGTGATCATCCGGGTGTGGAGATAAAAACGTTTTTCTGATAATGTCATTCGTATACTTGTAATAAACACGGAACAGCCATGGCCCGTCAGGGAAGCACGCTGAGCGAAAAGCTCAGGATAAAAAATAATCTTTTGAGCCACATCTTCGAGATCA
>CAYXFF010000228.1:0-2576 GCA_964464185.1 uncultured Syntrophaceae bacterium
AATGGCCTCACCTGAATCCGGAAACGGCGGCCCGGATCGCCTCCGAGGCAAAGGTAAAGCGTCTAGCTCTCGTTCACTTCGATGCAAAGCTTTATCCGAAGCTGGAAGACCGGAAAGAATCGGAGTCGGTGGCCCGAAAAATCTTCGCGAACACCTTCGCGGCGGTGGACGACATGGAAGCAGACATATAAATCCTGCCAGGCTGTTGAAAAACGCTCATCTGCGGCGTTTCCTTCGTCCTTCCCTTCGGCAACCCTTCGACGGACTCAGGGTGACAAAAAGGGTTGTCACAGTGAGCTTGTCGAAGGGCTCAGGATACGCTCCGGCAGGCCTCCAATATTTCTTTGTCATCCCCGCCCCTATTCTGTCATCCCCGCGTAGGCGGGGATCCAGTTTTCCTTTGTTGTCATGGTGAGCTTGTCGAACCATGGATTCCCGATCGAGAGACTGTGTCATAATAGCAGAAAGTGCTATCAACACCGTCATGCCGGCGAAAGCCGGCATCCAGAACTTACTGATAATACTGGATTCCGTGTCGCGCTTCGCTTGCACGGAATGACAAAAATGGTAATTACGACACAGTCTCCGAGTCGGGAATGACAACCGCAGTCAAAATATTTTTTTTAACATCCGGC
Source organism: uncultured Syntrophaceae bacterium (assembly GCA_964464185.1). Classification (GTDB taxonomy): domain Bacteria; phylum Desulfobacterota; class Syntrophia; order Syntrophales; family UBA4778; genus UBA4054. The sequence continues at coordinate 636 of CAYXFF010000228.1, forward strand.
TGAAAGTTAAGAATTTAGAATTTAGAATTTGTCAGAGAATTTCAGCCTTTTACGGAGGGAGATCCCGGCTTGAGCGACAGGAGCATGAGGGATACGACGATCAGGATCGCGATGTTCGCCTGCCAGACGTAACTGTAGGACCCGAAGCGGTCATAGATGACGCCCCCGACGATGGGACCGATGCTCCCGCCCAGTCCGATGAAAAAGGTGAGCATGCCGTAAACCGATCCCATGACATGGCGGCCGAACCGGTCGGCGGTCAGGACGGGCATCATGGGAGCGATGCTGCCGTAGCCGAAACCATAGATGAGCGCGTAGAAGTAAAGGCCCCGCGCCGAAGTGACATTCAGGAGAATCAACATCCCCGCCGCCATGATGAGCATGCCGAGTACAGCCGAATATTTCGCGTCCCTGAGCTTGTCGCTGAACCAGCCGAAAAAGAACTGTCCCGCGAAACCCGCCACGCCTACTGCTCCCAGGGACGAGGCGGCGGCGATCTTATCGATCCCCTTGTCGAGCGCGTAGGCCACCTGGTGCACAAAAACGGCCATGAGGATCATGACCGCCAGTCCGAAGCCGATCCCGAGAGTCCAGAAGCGCAGATCCCCGAACATTTCCCTGTAAGGCATGTGAGGCGGAGGGGGGAGCGATTCAATCTTCAAGACCCGTTCCGCTCTGATCTCGCCGTCGGGAAGAAGACCACAAGACTCCGGGTTCGTCCGCCTCATGAACAGATTGGAGAGCGTTACCCCGACAATAAAGACCACGACGCTGAGGAAAACAAATCCCGTCTGCCAGTTGTAGTTCTTGACGATCAATCCGGCCGTCGGGGTGAGCAGGATGGTTCCAAAACTGATTCCCATGGTGGAAATCCCGAGAGCAAGGCCTCTCTTCCGGATGAACCACTTCCCCACGGATGAATTGGTCACGACGACACCCAGCCCCGATGCCCCGATACCCGCCATAAGACCGTAAACGATGTAGAATTGAAGAGGCGTCTTCACAAAGCTCGTGAGAATGAGGCTCGTCGACAGCGTCAGGGCGCCGATGGTGACAATCCATCGTGGAGCCAGGCGATCCATGATCCGGCCCACGGCAATGGCGCAGGCGGAATAAACGAACATGTTGATGGACGCGGCAAGAGAGATCACGGAGCGGGACCATCCATACTCCTCGGCGAGGGGCTTCACGAAAACCCCGAAGCAGTAGCGGGCACCATAATTGATGCTCAGGATAAGAAAGGAGCCGAGGACGACGTACCAGCCCCAGAATAATCTCCGTTTGTCTTCCATTCGCTTCCTTACTAACCCCCTCCCTTGTGTTCCCTCCCGCCGGGGGAGGGAATAATATTTATCCCTCTACCTTGACGGGAGAGGGTTGGGTGAGGGTGAATCCCTCCTTCTCTTCATTCCCTCCCTCCAGGGGAGGGGACAAGCCGTTATTGGAACTGCGGTTTTTAATACTCTATGTTCTCTTTGTCAATTCATAAATTTTTTCTTGCCTTTACATTTCATGCATTCGTGTTATATTGCGCGAAAAAAATGAAGGTGCAGACCCAAAGCAATTAAATGGCGCATTCCTCAAGAAGGCTCATCCGGATCAGGCGGTCCGGGCTGAACCCCAATCATCCAAGAAAATCTTCCCCGGAAAAAATCCACAAGACCCCTCACAAATTCCAGACCTCACGCATGGAGCCGGAAGCGGAACCGGTATTGAGACATGTTTTTTCGAGGATCGGGAAACCCGAAGAAGCCCCCTTCACCCCCGACCCATTTCAGACAGAGGCGCTGGACGCCATCAAGCGGACGGACTGCCTGGTCATGGCGCCGACGGGGTCGGGAAAGACCTGGATCGCAGAGCAGGCGATCCGATCCTTCTTCGCGGCTGGAGGCCGCTGCTGGTATGCCTCGCCGCTCAAGGCCCTCTCGAACGCCAAGTGGG
>CAYXFF010000229.1:0-2559 GCA_964464185.1 uncultured Syntrophaceae bacterium
CTTTTGAACAGCCTGATGAAAAGTGTGTTTTTCAACACCCTTTTGAGTTGTTACGGTCATGTGTGGAGAGCGTAGCATGGAAACCACGGGAGTGACAAGACAAAAACCGTTCAATTGCTCAGAGGTCCGGTCTGGCGGCGGACGAAAGGTTTTGACATCCAGGACCGGTTACAGTATAGAAGCGAAGAGATCAGAAGGAGCAACGCGGCCCCATGTCCCTGCGGGATGTTTTAAGACAGTACGAACAGGAAATCCGGAAAATGGAGGAATCCTTCAAGGGATATTTTCATTCTCCGGTCACGCTCATCCCCGAAATCTCGGATCATCTCATCAGCAGCGGCGGAAAGCGCTTCAGGCCACTGCTCCTTCTCATTGCCTCGGACCTCTGCGGCTACCGGGGAGACAGGCGATACCCTCTATCGGCCGTTGTGGAATTCATTCACACGGCCACTCTTCTCCACGACGACGTGATAGACCACGCGGAAACCCGGAGGGGCAAGCCCTCGGCGAACCGCGTGTGGGGCAACTCCGCCAGCGTCCTGGTGGGGGATTTTCTTTATTCCAAATCCTTCCAGCTCATGTCGGCGGACGGCGACATTTCCGTCATCAATCTCCTTTCGAACACGACAAACATCATGGCGGAGGGGGAGGTCCTGCAACTGCAGAAATGCGGTGATATCGATATCACGGAAAAGGAATACCTGTCGGTGATCGAGAAGAAGACGGCCGTTCTCATTTCGGCCGCCTGCGCCGTGGGAGCGCTCATCTCGAGGGCGCCGGAGGCGAAGATCGAAGCCATGGCACGCTTCGGCATGAGGGTGGGCATGGCCTTCCAGCTGACCGACGACACCCTGGATTACATGGCCGCCGAGGAGGAATTCGGAAAGGCCATCGGCATGGATCTAAAAGAGGGGAAAATCACCCTTCCTCTTATTCATACCCTGCGGAAGTGTTCGCCTGAAGAAAGAAAGCGGATCAAGAAGATCGTGCGGGACAGCGCGAAGGACGGACATGCCATAGGCGGGATCACCGCCCTGATTTCCAGGCACAGGGGAGTGGAATATGCCCTTGAAAAGGCCCGGACGTATATTGAAGAGGCAAAAACGTACCTGGAACCCTTCGAAGACTCGCAGGCCAAGCGGGCCCTGCTGACTATCTCGGATTATATTATCAACCGAAATCTTTAGTTGGCAGACTGTTGAAAAACGCGCATCTACTGCGTTACTCTCATCCTTCCTCGCTCGACGTACGCCCAAAGTACGACTCGCTCCTCAGGATTTCGAAAGCCTTGTATCTGCACGTTTTTGAACAGTCTGTATATTGGTAAATGACAGCCTCTTACCTATAATACCTGTGGCGTTTTTCAATGGCCTGTAAAGCTTACTTAAGGTAAGCAGGGAGCTGCTTCACATCCTTTCCCTTGAAACTGCATGCCATAGGGCAGGTTTTGCAGGGGCTCTTGGCGGCGGGAAGCGGCGGTTCCCCCTTGATCTTCTGCTCGATGAACGCCAGACATTTGTTCACTTTGGCGTCGGGTCCCTCGACGGCCAGAATGACGCAGCCTTCCGATCCTCCCCACCCGCCGGAAGCAAAGTGAACAGCGTCAATATCAAAGAGGGTTTCGACAGCATCGAGTTCCGTGAATACTCTCCCATCGGCGACGCAGGCCATCCCCGCTCGGGCGCCGATCGTTCTGCCGAGGGCCATGGTCCCCGCGTATTGCGCCGCGACCTCCACGGAGGGAATCATTTTTTCAAGACCCACCGGATAGATGATCTCCAGCCCGCGGGCCTTCATGGCCATGTAGAACTGTCCCATGGTCCCGCCCACCGGGCTCGCCATGAGAACGCCGACATTCCCATAAGGATCGAGGGCGTTGGCCCCTTTCAGCAGGATATCTCCCGGGGAGAGCTTGTCCAGAACCGCACCCGGCTCCACGGGGAGAGCTTTCCCTTTATGAAATGTGACGGGCCGGGTCCGGTCTTCCTGACCCAGCACGCACAGCACGCCCTTGATGACCTGGCCGGCCACGTAACCTTCTTTCTTTATCTTTGCGCCGAGAAGCTCTTCGAGGATGTACGCGTTGGTCGATCCCCTGCCGACGAGAAGATAGCCGTTTTTCTTCGCTTTCTGAATCTCGGGCAGTTTCGCCACGCCCTTCCCGATCAGCCTTTTTGATTCCGATGGTGTCAACGTAAACAGTGCCTGCATAACAGAATCCTCCTTTTAGCTAAAGTTTAATCTAGTTAGCTATTGATTATCCTTAAAATACCTGTTTCCGCTCAGGGACAGGCCTCCTCACCGCTCAGGATCTTTTTCCCGACCGTTCTAAATCTCGCTCCGCTGCAAGTTCAAAACTCGCCCGCCTCCGGCGGGCTCAGACATTGAACTTGCGGCCGCTGCGCTGCGATAAGAAACGGTGACCCGGAAAAAAGATATTCGCTTGTTCAGAGTCCTGCCTCCCTCGCCATCAGGTGGACTATTGAAGCAAAAGAATTAGAAAGGTTTTGCATAACACATTTTTCATCAGGCTGTTCAAAAATGTTCAGATGCAAGGCG
>CAYXFF010000230.1:0-2549 GCA_964464185.1 uncultured Syntrophaceae bacterium
CGGGCGGAAAGCTCCCTGACGCTGAAGGGCTTTGCCACATAATCGTCAGCGCCCATCTCGAGCCCCACAACCCTGTCGACCTCATCGCCCTTCGCCGTGAGCATGATGATGGGCAGCGAGGCACTGCGCGGATTCTCGCGGATTTTCTTGCAGACCTCCATGCCCTGCATGCCGGGAAGCATAAGATCGAGAATGACGAGATCAGGAGTTTTCGTTTTGACAAGCTGGAGGGCTCCTTCCCCGTCGTAGGCCTTCAGAACCTTGAAGCCTTCCTTTTCAAGGTTATAGGAAACGAGATCCACGATATCTTTTTCGTCATCCACAACCAGAATCTTCATGGGCGATTCCTTAAAAAAGATGTTCCAGAAGTTCTCTCAGGTTCCCGATTTTCAGAATCTTGAGCTTTGTTCCCGACAGATCCCTCGACGTTGTCCGGGGCAGAATGCATCGGCTGAAGCCCATGCGGGCCGCCTCTTTCACCCTCACGTCCATCTGGCTGATCCCCCTCACCTCGCCGGTGAGTCCGACCTCGCCGAAAACGACAGTCCCCGGATCGATGGGGCGGTCGAGAAAACTGGAGGCGGCGGCGGATATGATTCCCAGATCCACGGCCGGCTCGTCCACCCTGACGCCTCCCGCCACGTTTATAAAAATATCATGGTTCCCCAGGTGAAGACCGCAGATCTTGTCCATGACAGCGACAAGGAGAGAAACCCGGTTGTGGTCCACCCCGATGGAGGTCCGCCGCGGCATGCCGAAATTCGTCGGACTTACGAGGGCCTGTATCTCGATCAGGATGGGCCGTGTCCCCTCCATGCTCGGCACCACGATGGAACCCGCCGCACCTTTCGGCCTCTCCGCGAGGAAGAATTCCGAGGGATTGGAGACTTCCGTGAGCCCCCGGTCCCTCATTTCGAAAACCCCGATCTCGTTTGCCGGCCCGTAGCGGTTCTTCATGCTTCGGATGATCCGGTAGGCATGTCCCGAATCCCCCTCAAAGTAGAGCACCGTATCCACCATGTGCTCCAGCACCTTGGGTCCCGCGATGGACCCGTCTTTGGTCACGTGTCCGATAAGAAAAGTGGGGATGCCCGCCTTTTTCGCCTGGATGATGAGCCGCTCCGAGGCCTCCCGCACCTGCCCCACACTTCCGGGAGCTGAGGAAAGGGCGGAAGAATAGACGGTCTGGATGGAATCGACAACGACCACGGCGGGCATGATCTCCCGGATATTCTGAATAATGCTCTCCAGTGATATTTCAACCAGGACAAGGAGGTTCGAAGAGGAGGCACCGATCCGTTTCCCCCTGAGCCTGATCTGCCTTGCCGATTCCTCTCCGGTGATATAGAGCACCGATAATCCCTTCATCGCCAGACTCTGAAGCACCTGCAGGAGAAGGGTGGATTTTCCAATCCCGGGGTCACCGCCCACAAGAATGGTGGACCCGCCCACGATGCCGCCCCCCAGGACACGGTCCATCTCATCGATGCCGATCCTGAGCCTATCCCCCTCGTCTGCCTCGATCCGGTCAATGGGTGTCGCCGCTTCGCTGAACTGGAGATCACGGGCAGAACCGGGATCCATGGCCCTGATTTCCTCTTCCACAAACTGGTTCCACTCCCCGCAGCCGGGGCACTTGCCCAGCCATTTCGCCGACTGGTAACCGCATGCCTGACAGAAAAAAGCTGTTTTTATCTTATCCCTGGATGTCCCCATGATCTTTTTATGCCGCAGTTCCTGATATTTGATGTGTGGAACTATATGTTCTTTTTGCCTGTCCGTCAACGTAAAACCAAAATATCTTGTGTAATCTCATAGAGTCTGATAAGTTTTTTTATTGTGTTTAAACTCAAGGAGAATCAAATAATGCCTAATGCAAATTTCAGCTCCGGACCCTGCAGCAAAAGACCCGGGTGGAACCTTGACGGCCTGAAAGAGGCCGCCCTTGGACGTTCCCATCGGTCCGCTCTGGGGAAGGACAAACTGAAAAAAGCCATTGATGAATCGAAAAAAATCCTGGGCATTCCGGAGGACTACCTCCTGGGTTTATTCCCCGGCTCCGACACCGGCGCCTTCGAAGCGGCCATGTGGACCCTCCTGGGCCCCAGGCCCGTCACCGTCCTTGTCTGGGAGAGCTTCAGCGAAGGCTGGGCGACAGACATCCAGCGGGAACTGAAACTTAATCCCATGATCCTGAAGGCCGACTATGGAAAGATCCCCGACCTCAGGGCCGTGGACTGGACCCATGACGTGGTCTTTGTGGCAAACGGAACCACGAGCGGCGTACGCTTACCCGACTGGAACTGGATCCCGGAGAAGAGAGAGGGTCTTTCCCTCTGCGACGCCACAAGCGCCGTGTTTGCCATGAAGATCGACTGGCCGAAGGTGGATGTTCTCACCTATTCCTGGCAGAAATGCCTCGGCGGCGAGGCGGCCCATGGCGTCCTCGTCCTGAGCCCCCGGGCCGTTCAGCGAATCGAATCCTACGACCCGCCCTGGCCCATGCCGAAAGTCTTCCGAATGAAGAAGAAAGGAAAGGTGGACCGGGC
>CAYXFF010000231.1:0-2542 GCA_964464185.1 uncultured Syntrophaceae bacterium
TTCCACACCGGTTTTCTTTTTTCCAGGCATGCTTTCAGGCCTTCGACAGCGTCTTCGGCAAAGAGGTTGGCAACCATCACCCGGCTGCCGTGGGCATAGGCCTGGGCATCGGAAAGATTAACCTGGGTGTAGAACGCCAGCTTCCCGATGCCAAGGGTGAGCAGGCTGGCCTCGGCAATCTTCTCCGCCATGGCCCGAGTCTCCTTCTCCAACTCACCCGCCGGGACGACCTTGTTTACGAGACCGTACTGCTCTGCCTCCCTGGCGGAGATCATACGGCCTGTGAAGAGCATCTCGAGAGCCCGTTTCCTCCCCACAGCTCTCACCAGGGGAATCGCCGGGGTTGAGCAGAAGAACCCAAGTTTCACGCCGGGCGTCGCGAACAGGGTTCCCTCCTCCGCCACGGCGAGGTCACAGGCCGCTACGAGCTGACAGCCCGCCGCCGTGGCAACACCGTGAACCTGTGCGATCACGGGTTGAGGCAGAGATTGCAGCTTCATCATGAAGCCGCTGCAGACCTCAAATATGTTCGTGTAATCGGCCATGCCCTGTCCAAGCATTTCCGTAAGGTTGTGTCCGGAACAGAACACCTTTCCCGCCCCCCTGATGATGAGAGCCTTGACGTCGTCCTTTTCCCTGATCTCATCCAGGATGCTGCTCAACTCCCTGAGCATGTCAAGAGAAAGGGCGTTTCTCTTTTCCGGCTGGTTCAGGGTGATCGTTCCGACAGCATTCTCCACGTCAAACATGATAAGCTTGTATGGCATTCTCCCTCTCCTTATTGACAGTGAGCGTTTTTCAACAACCTGTGGCAGTATAGGAAGGAGCCGGAATCCCTGTCAAGGACAAAAAAGGCCAAATATGTGATAAAACGCCCGAAAAAACGCAACGAAAAAGTAGTGGAATTTTTTTTCAAATTGTATTAAAAAAATAAACTTTAGAAAAACAACCTGAATTCAGGAGTGGATATAATATCTTATGAGATTTGACATTGCAAAAAGCGGAAACGGCATGACCTACGAGATCAGGAATATCGTGGGCGTCGCGAATAAACTTAAGGAATACGGCAAAGAGATTTACTGGGAAAACATCGGTGATCCCGTTCAGAAGGGTGAAAAAATTCCCGAGTGGATGAAAGACGTCCTTAAGGACATCCTGAGCCAGGATTGCTCCTATGCCTACTCCCCCACAAAAGGGATGGACGAGACCCGCGAATTTCTGGCCGAGCGGGTCAACAGAAGAAAAGGCGCTAAGCTAGATAAAGAAAACATTATTTTCTTCAACGGCCTGGGCGATGCCATTGCCCGGTCTTACAGCGCCATTCGAATCGATGCCCGGGTGATCATGCCGGAGCCGACCTATTCCACCCATTTTCTTGCCGAGGTGCTTCACGCCTCTTTCCCGCCGAACACTTACAAGATGAATCCTTACAACAACTGGCATCCCGACATGCGGGAACTGGAGCAGAAGGTCAAGCACCAGCGCGCCATCGTGGGGATCCTGGTCATCAATCCCGATAACCCGACAGGATTTGTCTATCCCGTGGAGACCCTCAGGCGGATTGTGAAAATCGCCAAGGAGAACGACCTCTTTTTGATCTTTGATGAGATCTATACCAACATGATTTACAACGGTCAGAAGTCGGTGCCCCTTTCGGACATCATCGGCGACGTGCCCGCGGTAAGCATGAAGGGCATATCAAAAGAATGCCCGTGGCCCGGCGCCCGCTGCGGCTGGATGGAGATCTACAACGTGGAAAAGGATGAGGCCTTCGCCAGATACATCAACACCATCTTGAATCAGAAGATGTCGGAAGTCTGTTCCACCACCCTTCCACAGATTGCGATCCCCAAGCTCCTGACGCACCCAGAATACGAAAAGTACCTCGCCGAGCGCATCCGGCATTATGAAAAACTCTCCAACCTCGCCTACGACATTCTGAAGGATGTTCCTTACATTGTCGTGAACCGGACAAACGGCGCGTTTTACATGACCGTGGTTTTCAACGAAGCGGTTCTCAATAACTGGCAGACGCTGCCCATCGAGCAGCAGGGAGTGCGGGAGTATATCGAAAAAATAGTGGACGACAAGATAGAGCCGGACAAGCGGTTCGTCTATTATCTTCTCGGCTCCACAGGCATATGCGTGGTTCCTCTGACGTCTTTCTTCACGTCCCTTCCCGGCTTCAGGATTACCCTGCTCGAAAAGGACGAGTCGAAGTTCGAGCATGTTGTGAAAACACTGGCCGAGAAAATCGTTCAGTACGTGGAGTCCTCACAGCTGACAACTCAGCCGAGGCTGATTTAGCTTCTGGGCTTGAAGGGTGAAAACTCGTAATCCTTTTCCTTGACGCCGAAGGCGATCCGGTCTTCTTCGTTGACCTTGAGTATCCCCTCGATAATCCTCTTGCAGCCGAAATCGTAAAAAGTGACCTGATGGGTCGGCACCTGCTCTTTGGGCAGACCCTTGAAGGATTGCTCCTTTTCCTCTTCCGACAATGCGCGGACGGTCAATTTCTGGCAGCGTTCCCTGTCCTCCGAAT
>CAYXFF010000232.1:0-2540 GCA_964464185.1 uncultured Syntrophaceae bacterium
GGTGGGAGCAGGTTCAGACCGTTCAAATTTGACATTTATGTCTGCGGACCTGATGTGTGTCGTTATGCCCTACGAGCGAATAAAGGTTGAATGTTACAGCGGCTACAAGGCCAATGAACGTCCCGTCGCTTTCATCTTTCAGGGATCTCGCCGGGAGGTTCAGGAAATCATTGACCGCTGGTATGAAGGCGGCCCGGAATCCAATTTTCCCGAAATAGACTACTTCAAGGTCAGAACAGCGGATGGCCAGGTTTTTATTCTCCGTTATCAATCGCTGTTCGATGCCTGGTCGATCCAGGTCTGAAGGCAGGATACCATCGACAAAACAAAACGGCGGAAATTATCCGGCGAAAAGAGCACAACAAATCGCTTCATGGGCACGTCTTCCGGTATTGGCATGCGAGGTTGTCATTTTACCAGAGGATGCGGGCGTCCACCGCTCTGCAGCCGGAAGCGTCCGCCATTAAAGGGTTGATATCCAGCTCCGAGATATCCGGAACCTCGGTGGCCAGAAAAGAGAGTCTTTCCAGCGTGTCGAGAAGCCCCTCCCAGTCCGCGCCGGCTTCACCGCGAACGCCTTTCAGAAGAGGATGGATTTTCAGAGATGAGAGCATCTTGTCTGCTTCCTCTCTTCCAATGGGCACCAGTTCGCGACGGATGTCCTTGAAGACCTCCGTGTAAATCCCGCCCAGACCGCAGACAAGGATGTGACCGAACTGAGGATCGCGCTTCAGGCCCATGAGGAGTTCTTTCCCCGCCGCTTGCTCCTGCACCTGGAAGCCGAGTTCTGCCTTCGGATCCCGCCGGAGAACATGCTCCTTCATCTTTTGATAAGCTTCCCGCAGTTTCTTCTGATTGATCAGACCCGTCGCCACGCCGCCCCATTCGCTCTTGTGAAGAAACGCTTCGCCGGAGAGTTTCAAGACCAGGGGATAGGCAAACGTGTCAGCTGCTTCTTTTATTTCCTTCCATGACCGGGCGGCCTTTCCCCGAATCACGGGAATCCCGAAAGCGGAAAGAAGGGCAAGGGCATCTTCTCCCAGCAGCATCCCGCGCTCCCTTCCCTTCCGGAGCAACTCATCGGCTGCTCCGCGTTCACGGGCAAATGAACGCTGGGATGGGATTTCCCGCTTTCTGATCTTATGGTAGCGATGACAAAAGGACAAACCCTGCACGGCCTGCTCGATGGAACTGAAGCAGGCGACGGAATCGATTTCTTCAAATCGATCCACGGCAGCGGGAATGCCCGATCCGTACACCCACATGGCGATGGGTTTGCGGCTGCCCGTTTCCTGCCGGGCTACCTTCACGGTCTGAACGAGGTCTATATCCTCGTGCATAGGGGAGTCCGAGTTGAGGGCCATTGCGACGATGCCGTCGATCTCCGTTGATTTGAGCAGCTCTGTGAGAGCCAGACTGTAAGCGTTGGCGTAGCCATCCCCGATCATGCCCACGGGCCAGATGTCGAGCGGGTTGCCGATGTGAATCCAGTCCGGTATTCCCCTCTTCAATCTGTCTGCAAGACCGTCCGGCAGGTTACCGATGGTCAGGCCGAAATCCTCACAGGCATCCGTTGCCATGATGCCTCCCGCCCCCGTGGGCGTCAGGACTCCCAGCCTGGGTCCCTCCATATCCCCTAACTGGACCAGAGCGCGAATGGCGTCTCTCAGCTCGGATGTGTTTCTCACGCGAAGGATGCCGGCACGGCTGAAAGCGGCGTCATTGATCTCATCCTCTCCGACAAGAGAACCCGTATGGGAGAGGGCGGCCTTGGCCCCGGCTTTGCTCCTTCCGGTTTTAAAGACGATGATCGGTTTTTTGAAAGAGATCCGGGAGGCCTTTTCCAGGAAATCCCGGCCCCGGAGAACGCCTTCCATGTGCAGCACGATCACCCGGGTCTCCGGATCCTCACTGAAATATTCCAGGGCATCGACGAAATCCACATCGCCGGCATTCCCGATGTCCAGAGCCTTCCCCCAGGTGTGGTAGGAAAAATCCTGGGAGGCGACCTGAAGAACGCCGGTCTGTGCAACCAGCGACACGGGGGGCACCTTCTCCGGCCTTGGAAGATCAACAAAACCGGTGGAAAAATGGCGGAAGTTATTCACCGTGCCCAGGGTGTTGGGACCCAAGACCCTCACGCCGCTTTCGCGGGCGAGCCCGGTGATCTCCTTCTGCAGTTCATGTCCGTGCCGGTCCGCATCGGAAAAGCCCTGACTGATAATAATCACCCGGCGGATGCCGGAATCGATACACTGCTTGAATGCCTCAATGACATAATCCCTTCCCACCGAAATGAGCGCAAGGTCTGCTGTCTCCGGGACCTCGACGACCGAGGGATAGGCCTTGAGGCCGCAGATGTGATCCGCCTTCGGATTGATCGGGTAGAGGCGTCCCCTGTACCCGTAGCGGAGCATCATCTCGACGCCATTGTAAGCGCCTGTACCTGTTTTCCTCGGCGCACCGATCATCACGACAGATTCCGGATCAAAAAACGTTTTCATTTTACAGACCTCCTGGTTGGCAGTTTTTCATCGATG
>CAYXFF010000233.1:0-1153 GCA_964464185.1 uncultured Syntrophaceae bacterium
CGAAATTCGGCGAGAGAAAGCCGGACTTTTCAACCATGGGCCGGAAGATCAAGAACCAGTACAAAAACTTTCGCGAGGTGGTCTGCGTCGAGGCATGCAGGACACCTTACGGCGTCTTCGGCGGGGCATTGAGGGGATTCGACGCACCCCAACTGGGCGCCCTGGCCATAAAGGAATGCGTGAGAAGAACAGGGGGAAAGGTCAAACCGGAAAATATTGATTATGTCATCATGGGACAGGTTGTCCCCGCGGGCTGCGGCCAGGTGCCCAGCCGTCAGGCCACCATTCTGGCGGGTCTCCCGGAGTGGATCCCCTCCATCACCCTTAACAAAGTCTGTTCTTCCGGTATCAAACCCATCGATCTGGCTGCCCAGATGATCCAAACGGGGAGGGCTGAAATTATCATCGCCGGAGGCCAGGAAAGCATGAGCAATTGTCCCTTCTCTCTTCCCGATATGCGCTGGGGCAACCGGATGGGGCTTCCAAACGGCCGCATGGTGGATCTTATGGTCTATGACGGGCTATGGGATGCCTTCTACAACAGGCATATGGCCATTCACGGATCTGAGACGGCCGATGAGTTCGGTTTCACGAAAGAGGATCAGGACGAATGGGCCTATCTGTCCCAGAGCAGGGCCGTTGAGGCCATGAAGGCGGGCAGGCTCAACGATGAAATCTTCCCCGTGGAGGTCAGGAAGGGAAAAGAAACGATCATCTTCGACAAGGACGAGGGACCGAGGCCGGGCACGACCATAGAAGGGTTGGCAAAGCTGCCGCCGGTCTTCAATCACAAGAGCACCGTCACCGGCAAGCCCGGAAGCGTCACAGCAGGCAATGCCCCGGGCGTCAATGACGGCGGAGACGTCTGCATGGTCATGAGCCGCGAAACGGCCGATAAACTGGGGATGAAGCCTCTCTTCACCATCCTCGATTATGCCGAAGTTTCACAGCCCACGAAGGACATCGCCACGGTGCCGGGGCTCTCCATTAAGAAGATTCTGGAACAGAATGACCTGACCCTCGACAAGGTCGACCTCATCGAGGTCAATGAGGCCTTTGCGGCCGTCGTCCTCGTGAGCGCCCGAACCATCCTCGGCATGTCCAAGGAGGATATGAAGAAGAAGGTCAATGTCAACGGCAGCGCCATCGCTTA
>CAYXFF010000233.1:1253-2523 GCA_964464185.1 uncultured Syntrophaceae bacterium
TCAAGAGGGCCGGCCTGAGACCCGCCATCAACGATTTCATCAAAGGCGCCCGTCCCGCCGTTTTCGGCGAATTCGACATGACGGATAATCAGAAAAAATACTACGATTACGACAAGGCCCTGACACCCGTCTATTTCGACGAAGTGATCATGGGGAACGTCCTGACGGCCGGTGCGGGACAGAACCCCCCGAGGCAGTCGTCTATCTATGCAGGGCTCCCGGAGGAAACCAACGTCTTTACCGTCCAGAAGGTCTGCGCATCGGGTATGAAGGCCATCTCGCTGGCCGCTCAGGTGATCAAGGCTGGTGATGCCGATATCATCGTCGCCGGCGGCATGGAGAACATGAGCAATGTCCCCTATGCGTTGCCCAATGCCCGCTGGGGTTACCGGATGAACATGCCTTACGGTCAGGTCACGGATCTCATGGTCCACGACGGCCTCTGGGAAATCTTTAACAAGTACCATATGGGCTTCACCGCGGAAAACATCGCCGCGAAATACGGCATCTCGAGAGCGGAACAGGACCAGCTGGCCTATGAGAGCCACAGGCGCGCGCGAGCAGCCATTGCAAGCGGCGCCGTGGCAGACGAAATCGTCTCCGTCGTGATCCCTCAGAAGAAGGGCGATCCGAAGATCTTCAACGTGGACGAGCGCCCCATGGATACGACGCTGGAAAAGATGGCGAAGCTTGCACCCGTCTTCAAGAAGGACGGAACCGTGACGGCAGGAAACGCATCAGGAATCAACGACGCCGCTGCAGCAGTCGTGGTCATGAGCGAGAAGAAGGCGAAAGAACTCGGCCTGAAGCCCCTGGTAAAAATCAAGGGGTTTGCTTCTGGCGGCGTGGACCCGGCATACATGGGACTGGGTCCCATCCCGGCCGTCAAGAAGCTATTCAAGAAATTCGGTCTCACCATGAAAGACATCGATCTCGTGGAGCTCAACGAGGCCTTTGCTGTTCAGGCCCTTGGATGCATCAAGGAGCTCGGTGTTGATTTGAACAAGTGCAACCTCAATGGAAGCGGTATCTCCATCGGCCACCCCATCGGCTGCACCGGCGCCAGGATCACGTACACCCTGGCAATGCAGATGAAGAAGAAAAACCTGAAGCTCGGTCTAGCGTCGCTTTGCATCGGCGGCGGGCAGGGCATGGCTATTCTTCTTGAGAACGTGTAAAGCATAAACGGAAGGGCGGTTCCTGTATGACCGCCCTTCATAAATTCAAAGACTGAAGGAGGGTGAGATAATGGCAGTTAAGACATTTGGCG
>CAYXFF010000234.1:0-2506 GCA_964464185.1 uncultured Syntrophaceae bacterium
ATTCACTGAACAAAGCAGTGGGAAGAGGTATAACAAGTGCGGCCAAAGCCAATAAAAGTGAAATTTGATCACGGAGATTCTTCACGATGAAAAGATCAAATCATGATGGGGTGGGTCGTAAGGTAAAGAAGCCGAAAGTAACCTCCTTGGAAAACAGCAGCGTCGATGGAAAGTATCGAGAAAGTGACGGGCTTTTTCAAACGTTGACAGAGCGGTCTCTTGCCGGCATTTACGTGGTGCAGGACGGGAAATTTTATTCCATCAATCCAAACGCTGCATCCTATGCCGGCTATACACCGGAGGAACTCATCGGGAAGAAAGCAAGCAGCATTCTCCATCCCGACGACGTGAAGCTGGTTAGAATAAATGCCAGAGAGATGCTGAAGAGTCAGCGCGTTACGCCCCATGAATTCAGGATCATCACAAAAACGGGGGACATTCGGTGGATCATGGAAACCGTTACGGCCATTACTCATGAGGGCAGGCGGGCTATCCTTGGAAACTCCATGGACATCACCGAGTACAAGCTGGCGGAAGAGGCCCTTCTCGAGTCCCGGCAACGACTGGGGGATATTATTGAGTTCCTGCCGGATACAACGTTTGCCATAGATCTGGAAGGGAGGTTGATTGCCTGGAACCGCGCGGCGGAGGAACTTACAGGGGTAAAGGCGAAAGACATCCTTGGAAAGAGGGACTATCAACACGCCCTGCCGTTTTGGAAAATCCGCAGACCCATGTCCATTAACCTGGTGCTCAAGTCGAACAAAAAATATGAAAAGACCTATACGGTTTTTAACAGGGAACGGAACCTCCTGATTGTGGAAGTCGGTGTGCCGGGCATTCAGATAAACGGGAGGGACGCCTATCTGTGGGGAAAGGCAAGCCCTCTTTACGACAGCAAAGGCAATATCGTAGGCGCCATCGAGTGCATTCGTGACATCACCAAGCGCAAGCTGGCGGAGGAGGCCATTGTAAAAAGAGAGCGTGAATTGAAGATCAAGTCCCATGAGTTGGAAGAGCTTAATACCGCTTTGAAGGTCCTTTTGAATCAAAGAGAAAGAGATAAAACCGAACTCGAAGAAAGGCTTCTGGTCACTGTCGAGGAGCTCGTTCTGCCCTACGTGGAGGAATTGAAGAAAAAGAGTATAGACGATAAAGGCACGGCCCTTGTCAACATTCTTGAGACGAACCTGAGAAACATTCTTTCCCCGTTTACCCATCGGTTGTCATCAAAATATCTGAACCTGACGAGCAGAGAAGTTCGAATCGCGGATTTGATAAAGGAAGGGAGGTCGTCAAAAGAAATCGCCGATCTGATGAATGTGACGCCCAGTGCCATTAATATTTACAGATACCGCATCAGGAAGAAACTCGGGATGAACAATAAAGATAACCTGAGGATGTATCTCTCATCACTCGCATGACCGCATCTTCTTTGTAAAAACCTCCAATAGAAAAGCCCCTTCCCGGCCCCCAACTATGTCCAGGAACATTCTTTATATACAAATCATGTATATAAAATACTAATAACATTTAATATTGACGGTTTGGGGGTCATCCTTATAATCGGAGGCACGTGAGGCACTTCAAATAATACCTTTGAATCACACTATCGAAGCAGAATGCATCATGCCCCAAGGCCTGATGCTGGTCAGCCAACATCTTATCCGTCTTTAAACATTTAACTCACGTATGGCGAAACGAAATTTATATCAGATCAATGATCTTGAGAAAGGGGGTGAACGGTAGCCTTAAGGGGGTTAATTTTCCTGTTTCATGGACTCTAAAGTAATTGGAACAAAAAAAGGGAGGAACAAGTATGGCTGAAGAAACAAAAGTCATGACAATGAAAGACGCGATTTCAAAATTTGTCAAAGACGGGATGACGCTTTTCGTCAGTGCTGTCTGGGCCAACCATGCGGCCGCAGCAGCCCATGAGATCATCAGGCAGGGTAAAAAGGATCTCACTCTGATTGAGAGTTCCCCCGGAGAGATATTCGACCAAATGGTCGGAGCGGGCTGTGTGAAAAGGATCATCCTGTCATGGTCAGCGAACGAGGCATTTGGACCAGGCTATCGCTTTCGCCGGGCCGTTGAAAAGGGCTTGATCGAGGTTGAGGACTACTCGAACTTCGGCCTGACGGCAAAGTTAATGGCCGGAGCTATGGGTATTCCGTTCATGCCGATAATGTCTCAGAAAGGGTCCTCCATTAACGAGATTAAAGCCTTCCTTGGTGAGAACAAACTCAAACATATGGAATGTCCTTTCACAAAGCAGAAGGTAACACTCATCTCGGGCATTAATCCTGACGTCTCCATCATTCACTGCCAGCGAGCTGACCTGGAAGGAAACATTCAGACCTGGGGTTCACTCTTTTCAGCGAAATGGGGAGCACTTTCCGGCAAAACGATCATCGCCAGCGTGGAAGAGATTGTTGATACGGATACCATCAGGCGGAATCCGGAATTAACACTTGCTCCCGGTTTCAGAGTGGCAGCCGTCGTC
>CAYXFF010000235.1:0-2506 GCA_964464185.1 uncultured Syntrophaceae bacterium
TTGAACCAGAGTTCCTCCCGGTATGATTTCATTCTGCTCACCTCCGGCGATGATTTTTTGACGGAATTCAATCTACCAAAAATTATTCGGGAAGGGGAAGAAAATTTCAAAGTTCTGTCGACAAGTCGGGCTGAATTTTTGTGCTTTGCAAAAGTGAAGAAAATTGGATATATTGCGTTTTCGTTTTCTCAGGACGCTTTATTTTATCAGGAGGTTTGACCATTGGGTCCCGCAAAAGAGATGATCAATAATCACCGGCGAAAATTTCTCGCCATTATCGTTTTTTCCGTTATCGTGGTTCTGGGTATCGTGGGAATCCTTTTTTACATGAGCTACCTGAAGAGCCACGTCTCGACGGATGACGCGTTCGTGACGGGGAAGATCCACGTGATCGCCTCCAAGGTTCCCGGAACGGTGAAGGCTGTTCATGTTCAGGACAACCAATCCGTGAAACAGGGCGACCTCCTTGTCGAGATTGACTCGCAGGACTATGACGTGAGGGTGAGAGAGGCCGAGTCTGCGGTGGGTGCGGAAAGCTCAAAACTCGCGGAGATCTCCTCGCGGGTTGAGGTGACCCGGAAGCAGCTCCGTGAATTCGAGTACAGGCTGGAATCGGCCCGGGCTAATCTCAAGCTCCAGGAGGCCAATCTCAAACAGGCCGATCTCGACCTGACACGCGCCCAGAGGCTCTACAAGAAGGAAATCCTGCCGGAGGAGAAACTGGAGAGGGCAAAAACAAATTACGATGTGGCCAGGGCCCAGGTGGACGCGGTGAAAGAACAGTTGAAACAGGCAGAGGCCGCTTTGGAGACGCAGAAGGCTGTCATCCGGCAGACGGACTCGGCTTTCCAGGCGCAGGGATCTCTTCTGAGGCAAAGGCAGGAGGTCAGGAAGGGCGAGGATTTGAAGAGGAGCTACACCAGAATTTACGCGCCTTCAGACGGTTACGTGACCAAGAAGTCCCTGGAGGTCGGAAATCAGATTCAGGCCGGGCAGCCCCTCATGGCGGTGGTTCCGCTCGGCGATGTCTGGGTGGTCGCGAACTACAAGGAGACGCAGCTTGAAAGGGTGAAACCGGGCCAGAAAGTGAATATCCGCGTGGACACCTATCCCGGCAAGGCCTTTGAAGGTGTGGTGGACAGCATCATGGCGGGAACGGGCTCCATTTTCTCGCTCTTTCCCCCGGAGAATGCCACGGGCAATTTTGTGAAGGTCGTCCAGCGGATTCCCGTCAAGATCGTTCTTAAGAAGGGGGCGGACCCGGAGCACAAACTCAAGGTCGGAATGTCCGTGGAGCCCACGATCATCATAGACAAATAAAGGCTGTGACGCTGTAACGAAGATATGGTTTCGGAAAGAAACAAGTGGCTCGTCGCCCTCACCGTGATGCTGCCCACGCTCATGGTCATCATTGACACCTCGGTCGTCAACGTCTCGCTCGATCATATCCGGGGAAGCCTTTCAGCGGGCATTGACGAAGCCACCTGGTCCATCACCTCCTACCTGGCGGCGAACGCCATCATCATCCCCATGACCGGCTGGCTCAGCCGGCTCTTCGGAAGAAAGCGCTATCTTATTTTCTCCGTGACCATTTTTACCTTGAGTTCTCTGCTCTGCGGCCTTGCCTGGAACATCCAGAGCCTCGTCTTTTTCCGTATTCTTCAGGGTTTCGCCGGCGGCGCCCTCCAGCCCATTTCGCAATCCATCTTGCTGGAGACCTTTCCGCCCTACCAACATGGGACGGCCATGGCCATTTTCGGGGCGGGCATCATGTTCGGGCCCATCATCGGACCCCTTCTCGGAGGGTGGATCACGGACAACTGGTCGTGGCACTGGATCTTTTTCATCAATATTCCCGTCGGGGCCGTTTCGATTCTCATGTCTCTCGCATTCATCATTGACCCGCCTTACATGAAGGGGGTGAAGATGAGGATTGATTACTGGGGACTTGCCTTTCTCGCCGTGGGGATCGGGGCCCTTCAGATGGTTCTGGACAGGGGACAGAGGGAGGATTGGTTCTCGTCGGAGTTCATCACCTGGCTGACGGTCATCTCCGCCATCTTTCTCCTTCTTTTTATCATCGTGGAGATCTTTGCCGAACATCCCATCGTGAACCTGAGGGCCTTCAAGAACTTCTCTTTCAGTCTGGGGAACGTGGTCATCTTTTTTGTTCTCGTGAATCTTTTCGGCAGCATCGTGCTGCTTCCCATCTATCTCCAGACTCTCATGGGATATACGGCGACGCTCGCGGGCGTTCTCCTGGGGCCGGGAGGTGTCGCCACCCTGATCTCCATGCCCATCGCGGGGAAGCTTGTCTCACGGGTGAATCCCAAAGGCCTCATCGCCTTCGGGATCATCCTCACAGGCTATGCCACGCTTCTCATGTCCCGGTTCAGCCTCGCGGCCGACTTCAGCTCCATTTTATGGCCCCGTGTCCTGATGGGGGTCAGTATGGCCTTCATCTTTGTTCCCTTGATGACGCTCACGTTATCGAGTATCCGAAAGG